>JAQWAN010000258.1 GCA_028707655.1 Bacteroidaceae bacterium | reverse complement strand
GTTGTCTAAAACAGCCATTCTATTAACGGAGTATGCTACTGTGCGAAGAAAAGCGGGTATGACCCTTTCTCAAGCTGCTTATACAGCTGCTAGTGTTCGTTTACGTCCAATCTTAATGACAGCCTTGACAATGGTGTTTGGTATGTTACCGTTGATGTTTTCAACAGGAGTAGGCGCAAATGGTAATAGTTCGTTGGGAACAAGTGTTGTAGGTGGTATGGTTATCGGTACACTTGCACTGCTATTTATGGTACCATCTTTCTTTATTTTCTTCCAAAAGATGCACGAACATTTTCATTCCAGTTATAAAGTAGAAGAGGAATCGGGTCTCGACCTAGAAACATCTATTGAGCTTGAGGTGGAAAGAGTGCGTATCGAAAGAGAAAATGAGATTAAAAACTCATCTAAAAAGAAGTAATATGCTAAAAAGAAGAAATATGAAAAAATATAGTTATCTATTTATCTCTGTGCTACTACTATCTAGTTGTAACGTATATAAATCGTACAAACGCGAAAAGGTCTCTACGGACCAACTCTTTGGTACAACAGTTGAGGTAAAAGATACCATCACTCTAGCATCCTTGGGATGGAAAGAGGTTTTTACCGATTCTAAATTGCAAGCTCTAATAGAAAAAGGGCTTGCACAAAACACCGATCTAGGAAAAGCGCGTTTATCTGTAGAACAAGCAAAAGCAGCTCTTTTGAGCTCTCGCTTGTCTTTTCTGCCAAGTCTAGCTTTTGCTCCACAAGGCACGGTAAGTAGTTTTGATCACCAAAAAGCTTCGCAGACCTATCAGCTACCTATAACTGCTAGTTGGGAATTAGATGTGTTTGGTAGATTACGTAATATGAACAAGAGTTCTAAGTCTGCTTTGATGAGTAGTAAGGCTTATCAGCAAGCAGTGCAAACACAGCTTGTCTCTACCATAAGCACCATGTATTATACACTTGTGATGCTCGATCGTCAGATAGAGATAACCAAGCAGACCGTTGTTAGCTGGCAAGAAACATTGCGTGCTACAAAAGCAATGATGGAGGCGGGACACGCTAATCAAATAGCTGTGGCTCGTATCGAAGCCAATGTGGCTGCTGTTCAAACGGCTCTTGTAGACTTAGAAGGAACAAGAGGGGATGTAGAGAGTCATTTATGTGTTATCTTAGGAGACACGCCACATGCCATCGTTTGTGGTAGTTATACCTCACAGGTCTTTCCTGAAGCATTATCTGTTGGTGTTCCTATGCAACTGTTGTCGAATAGACCCGATGTACGTGCTTCCGAATTTGCACTTCAACAATCTTTTTATGGTGTGAATGTGGCACGTTCAGCGTTCTATCCCAACATCCAATTAAACGGTAGTGCGGGTTGGACCAATTCGGTTGGTGGCATCATCTTTAGCCCAGCTAAATTTATAGCATCGGCGGTAGGTTCATTAACACAACCACTCTTTAACAAAGGTGCTAACATTGCTAATTTAAAGATTGCTAAAGCAAGACACGAGAGTGCTAAGTTAGATTTTCAACAAAGTCTATTGAATGCAGGTTACGAGGTAAATACCTATCTATCTACAACACAATCGGCTCGTCAGAAAAAAGAGTTGCGTATACAGCAAGTAGCTTCTTTAAAAGTTGCTGTTGAGCAATCGGAAGCTTTAATGAACTATTCACAAACGACCTATTTAGATGTACTAACTGCTCAGAAAGAGTTATTACAAGCCGAGTTAAATCAGGTGGCCGATTGGTTTAGTGAAGCACAAGGGGTAGTTAATCTATACCACGCTTTAGGCGGAGGAACCCATTAATCCGTTAGTACTACGGGATAGGAAATCTAAACCGTTCTTTCTATAAAAAAAAAGTCGCTGCAAGAGAATCTTGTAGCGACTTTTTTTTAGAGCTGTTTTTATATTTGTCGTCCTGCTAATTTATGTAGTGCTTTATAATCCAAGACAATTAATTTTCTTTTTTCGGTAGCTAAGATACCTTCGTGTACCAACTTCGCTATAATTCTACTTAAGGAGGGACGAGCCACCCCTAGATTTTCTGAAATCTCCTGTTGACTTTTTTGCAAACCCTTGGCATCGCATAAAAAGTTAGCAAGCCGAATCTTTAAGGATTGTAGGGCAAACGAGTTTACTTTTTTGCTCAGAAAAATACTTCGGTCGGAAATAATACGCAGAAAATTATTCATGATGATGCTCTCTTGTTGCATCAAAAGGGTAAACGACTGTTTACTGATCACTATAATTTTGCAATCCGTTAGTGCCTGAATGGTTACTGGGTATCTGTTGTTGGTAGCAAACACAAAGGCTGGGGCCAATAGATGGGGTGCTTTTATTAATTCAATACTAATCTGTTTTCCCTCCTCGTTGCCCATAACAGTCTCCACCTGACCTTCATATAAAAGAAGGAACGATTGGCAGGTGCTGTTTTGTAGCGCAATAATATCTTTTTGTTTATAACTTCGTATAGCATAAGTGGCGGTGCTTATAAAGGCCTCTAATCTCTCTTCATTAAAGTCTTTAAACAAAGGACTATTCAGTAGTTTATTAGCTTCTATCATAATTTTCTGTTTTTTTTCTATGGATTGTCACATATGTTACCAAAAAATGCAGCTCAATAGTCGACCTTTGCAAGGTGTGAAATCAATAAGAGTATTCACTATAGCGCATTCTAAAACGAAAGATAGGAATAATTTTTCTCTTTTGGAGACTTTAGTCTGTACTATCTGTAAAAATACGCTTATTCAATTTTTGTTAATATAAAAACAATTAAAATTAATCAATTATGTGTGATCCAATGTTTTGTTTTCAGTGCCAAGAGGCTGCAGGTGGAGTTGGTTGTAAAATAAAAGGTGTATGTGGAAAAGATAGTACCTTGTCTAAATGGATGGACCTATTACTCTTTTCTGTACGTGGTATCTCTGTAGCGGCTACACATTTGCGTGCTAAAGATATTGCTGTAGATAATAAG
>JAQWAN010000257.1 GCA_028707655.1 Bacteroidaceae bacterium | reverse complement strand
GATGATATGGTTAGTGTAATCCACTTCACTAGTAAATTGATTTTCATCTCTATCATCATTTGGAAATGATGCAGTAATGCTGTTGATGCCATTACGAGAGAGAGAAGGGAGCAATTCTTCCGGATCTTGACACGAGGTAAATCCTACTACCATCGTTAGTGTCAATAATAGAGAAAAAATATTTTTTTTCATTGTCTTTAAATTTAAATTAATTTTGCCATTCATCGTATTGTTCTATCAACGCGTTGTTCTTTAATTCGCTATCTGGAATTGGAAGGACATACAATCTTTTTAGAAAGCTTCTATCTTGATAGTCACAGTCTACGTATTCATAGGTATTGCCTGTTATTTTGAAGCCATGTACACGATAACCGGTGTATTCTGTATCGGCTAGTTTCCAACGACGCATATCCCAGAAGAGATGACCCTCATACGCTAATTCTATTTTACGTTCGTTACGATAGTCTTGGAACCAAGCATCACCTGTTGTGTTTTTATTGGGTAGATTTACCTCTGTACGACTACGTACTTCATTCATTGCATTTTGTGCATCTCCTATTTTATTTAATCGGTAAGCAGCTTCTGCTTTGTTTAATAAAACTTCTGCATAACGTATCTCTACCCATGCTTGTGTACTTGGTGTACCTTTTAAGTCCAGATGTGATTCGTCAATTAATTTGCGTAAGAAATAACCTGTTGTTGTTTTTCCATACGAGTAGGGTTGTTCACGGTAAGCCATAAATTCGCCATTTGTTCCGCCAACACTACAATCCATGGTTTTACCCTTCCAGGTGCTTCCTCTATAAAGGATGGTAGCTTTGAAACGAGGCTCTAATTGATCATAAGGAGGTGCAACATTGGTGCCACCTGCTACGTGCCAAGGTGTCCAATCTACTTTATCGCCATTGATTGTTTCATAAGCTTCCACCATTTCTTGGGTTGGTGTTCCAAGTGCTCCATATTCCCAACCATCACAGAAGGGTACATAATCTCTATCAAAATAGTGATTAGGTCCGTTTTTTGTGTAGTCAAATTCAAGAATTGCTTCTTTGTTGTTTCCTTTCCAACTGTCGCTATAGTTATCCATTAAGCCGTATAAGTTTAAAGCAATAACGGCGTTAGCAGCATCGTATGCCTCTTGCCAACGTTCTGCATAAAGCATAGCACGCGATTTGAAAGCATAAACAGCTCCCTTCGTGAGGCGTCCTTTATTCTCTGCATTCCACTCTTTTGGTAACTTTTCTGCAGCATAATCTAAATCTGTAGCAATAAGGTCCCATGTTTCTGCAGCTGTACTTCGTGCTTTGTCTTTGGTCATGTTTAGTTCATCATAGAGAATAACACCACCATGTCGTTTGGCTAATTGGAAATAGACAAAAGCTCTAAAGAAGCGTGCTTGTGCTTCCCATAGATCGTTCTTATCGTCAGAGAAGTTAGAATAAACCTTTTGTAAATCTAAGAACTGGTTGATTCTACGAATATTGGTATACGCAGTACTCCAGATGCTATATCTACATCCTGCCGAAGAGATAGAAGCAGGGTTCATCACATAGTTATTGGGATGTCCAGCTTTGTCGCCTAGCGCATAAGAACCATATTTAAATGTTTCGGTTAAGCTTTCGGTTAAACTGCCACTAAATTGTGTACTTCCAAACTGTCCATATTTTTCAATGTAGGTATAAAAGCCGTTGATATATAGGTCAACACTTGCTTCCTCTTGCCATATTATTTCGTCACTCACGGTGCTCGTTTGCTCTACACCATCTATCCAATCGTTACACGACGATAGGGTGACCAATAATGACATGGCTATTGTTATATTTAATAGTATCTTTTTCATTTTCTACGTTTTTAGAATGTCATTTTTAAACCTAATGAATATGTTTTTTGTTGTGGATAATATCCATTATTTACAGCAGGTGACTCTGGGTCAATGTTGTATTTAGATACTGCACTTAATGTTAATAGATTGTAGCCTTCTACATATAAGCGAAGTGCGGTTAGTCCTGCTTTGTTAATTAATTTCTGTGGAAAATTGTATCCTAATTGAATGGTCTTTAGACGAATATAGTCTCCTTTTTTATAATAGAAATCAGAAGAATAGGCATTGTTGTTACTAATGTTTACAACAGATAGTCTAGGAAATTCTGCATTCGTGTTTTCTGGTGTCCATGAATTTTCGGCTAAGAATAGTGGAGAGTTTCCACCATGATAGAACATCTTAGTAAAAGAGGTGTTATCCATTACACCTGAAGCACCGGCAGCTGTATATTGTCCTGTTAGGGCAATATCATGACCTAATCCCCAAGAAAGCAACATGTCAAAATCAAAGCCTTTATAATCGCCAAATAGGTTTAAAGATCCGGTGTGTGTAGGTACAGCACTTTTTCCTACATAACCCATATCTTGTGCAAAGGATACAACACCATCTCCATTTCTAACTACGTACTTGATGTAACCAGGTACAACGGTAGAACCAACAATCGTTGCTGAATTATTTATCTCCTCTTGTGTTTGGAATAAACCTTCAGACAAGAAACCTTTTTTGGCACCTACTTGTTTTCCGGTTAGTTTTAAGTAATCGGGTGTGTTTTCAGCATCTCCACTATATTTTAGCCATCTTCCATAAGAATAGGACCAAATTAGTTTAGCTCCATAAGAGAAGTTGCCAATTCTATTACGATGTGTAAAGGTTAAATCAAAACCTTTGTAATCGATTTTATTAGCGTTAGAAGCAGAATAATAATAACCTCCCATAGATGGTGGATAAGAGCCTGATATAGAGGTGAGAATGTCATAAGCATATTTGTAAAAAACATCAAATTCCATACCCAATAAACCGTTCCATAGAGTGGCATCGAATCCAAGATTATAATTCATACATTGTGACCAAGTTAAATTTGGATTTCCTAAGATGGAAGCATATACCATACTTTGGCTAGCTCCTCCCAACATAACTGAGTTTTCTGAGGAG
>JAQWAN010000256.1 GCA_028707655.1 Bacteroidaceae bacterium | reverse complement strand
CCCTTTGTTAAAGGCTTCAAAATAGTAGGCGGTATAATCTGTTTTAGTAAGGTTCTTTCCCCATAGCGAAAGTGAAAATCCACCTCGAGAAGCACAGATTTGTGCGTCGAGTGTACCGTAGAAAGGACGTTTTACCGCATTTTTCTCATTCCAATAGACGCGACCAATACCCATATATCCAGTGCTGACCGCTAATCGGTCTATGCCCCATCTTGGAATAGCCACGCTGTAGATAGCCCTTACGCTAAGCGTCTGTTCTGGTACCATTGGTAGATATTTACCCGTATAGCTCAGTTTGTCACTTTTTTCATACGATTTAAATGTTGCCTTGGTATAGCCATAATCCACCGCTATATCCAGTTGTTTGCAAGGTTGGTAAGAGAGACTCATCTCCACGCCCTTACTTACCGATTCTCCCGCATTTCGAATCATCGACCCCACGCCACTGCTTGTTAATTGATAAATCTGTTGGTCTTTCCAATCGATATAGAAAAGGGCAAGGCTCGCTTTTAGCTTATTCTCTAATGCGCTAATCTTAGCACCTACCTCGTAGTTCCAGCTATATTCTGGGTCAAAATGGCTCTCCTCCTCTGTGTCAAACGAGGTATTAAATCCTCCAGTCTTGAATCCTCTTGTCACACTAGCATAGAGTAAGTCTTGTTTCGAGAAGTTATAGTGTAGACTCACCTTAGGGGTGAATTGACTAAAGTTATTCGATTTCCCCCAGTCGCTACTGTTTTGTATTCCATTTGCTGTTTGTACAAAAGCCTTATAGTCTTGTTCATTTCGTTCAAAATCGTAGCGTACTCCAGCTGTAAACGATAAGCCCTCTATTAACAGGTTGTTCCAAGTAGATTGGTGATAGACAGCAAATCCGTAAGCAGGTGTTTTGTAGTTTTTAGGAGTCGACATATTTTTGTCCAACATATGTAGATGTACATCTTTATCCACCTGTTGCCAAAAAAGAAACGAACCCACCAGCCATTGATAATTGGTTGGTGTTGTTGATTTTAGGGTAAACTCGTTCGATAGCATTCGTTGTTTGGACTGCTGCGTAACCAGGTATTTATCCGCTTCGCTAAAATCCTGGTCGATCCATTGCTTGTCGCGAATAAACTGTGCAGAAACTTGATTGTGAAACGCAACCTTTTCGCCCTTGTAGTCGATGCTCCATCCCGTAGTATTCATCAATCGGCGATAGCCACTCGGATAGTTATATGTGATAGGTGCAATCTCCTCTTTTTCTGCATCATAAGTAGCATAAGGATACCCATCTTGATCATTATAATCAAAAAAGTTACTGAGTTGCATGCTCCATTGTGGATTTATCTGCCACTCCAATTTTATTTTGGCTGCAGCTCCTTTTTGAGCATCCGCTTTCTCCTGTGTTGTCTCGTTAGTAAAATAGCCCCCTAATCGGTGATAATCGGCCGATATACCTATAGCAAAATCGTTGGTTAGTTTCTTATAGCTCGATAGATGTGCAGCTTGCTGTCCGTAGTTACCCAAGGATAAGCTCACTGCATTCCCTTGATAGTGTAGTGGACTTTTGGTTGTCACATTAATGATACCGCCCATCGTGTTGCGTCCGTATAGTGTACCTTGTGGCCCACGCAACACCTCTACACTAGCAATCTCGTTAAAATCAAAATCGAATGCCGCCTTTTCAAAATAGGGCACACCATCAATATATAATCCCACGGCTGGTGCATTAATCTTGCTCCCTATTCCCCTAATGTAGACGGGAGAAGTCAGCTTACTACCATAGTCTGGTGCAAACAAGTTTGGCACTAATGCCGAGAACTCCTTTATACTCTCAATCTTATATTGTTTAATGGTTTTGATACCGTATGATGAGGCTGCAATAGGTAAACAATTTAGTTGTTTGTTCTCCTTAAAAGATTGGACCACCACCTCTTTCAAGCAGACACTATCGGTGATAATTTCCTCAGGAAGTCCCTCCTCTTCAGAGCGGTTAATAGAAATTGCATCTGTGGTTAAAAACGTGTAGCTGTAAGCTATAGAGGGTAATAATAGGGTAACGATACCTACAAAAAAACGGATAAATCTTGCGTGCATGTTGTATGTTTTTATTTGTCTACAAAAGTACACATCTCCCTTGCCTCTTGCAATCCTCATTAATGAGGATATTTGTTAAAAAAGGACTAGCGAATCTCTCCGCTACCAATACATATATGCGACTTTTCATCATAGACCACCCCAAATTGTCCAGGTGCAATGCCTTGCAACTTCTTTTCCGACTTCAGCGTATAGATATCTCCCTCTTTGGAGAGTGTTCCCTTGCTAAATTCAGGTGTATGGCGAATCTTAAAAGTAACGTTAACCGAGTCTTTTACTGTTTGCCATGGGTCTTCCGTAATAAAATGAAAATCGTGCATCTCCAATGCATACCCATATTGTTCCGGTAAATCATAGCCATGCGACACGTAGATAATGTTTTCTGCTAAGTCTTTTTTTATCACAAACCACGGTCCGCCACCAAGTCCCAAACCCTTACGCTGACCAATAGTATGAAACCAATAGCCCTTGTGTGTGCCAATTATTTTGCCCGTCTCCAGTTCAATCACCTTTCCTGCTTTCTCGCCCAGAAAACGTTTAATAAAATCGTTGTAGTTTATCTTTCCTAAGAAACAGATGCCCTGACTATCTTTGCGAGTAGCACTAGGCAGTGCCGCTCTTAGTGCTGCCTCTCTAACCTCCTGTTTCATCAATCCTCCAATGGGAAACATCAGTTTTGAGACCTGCAATGCATCAATCTGTGCTAAGAAATCGGTTTGATCTTTCAATGGGTCTTTTGCTGTAGATAAAAACACTTTTCCATCTCGTTCGGTGGTGGTAGCATAATGTCCAGTAGCTGTTTTGTCAAAGTCCTTACCATATTGTTGTTCAAAGCAGCCAAACTTGATGAGTTTATTGCACATCACATCAGGGTTAGGTGTAAAACCCTTACGCACCTTATCGAT
>JAQWAN010000255.1 GCA_028707655.1 Bacteroidaceae bacterium | reverse complement strand
TGGACGTTGCGAAAGAGATGGCCCATGCGTTCAACGTGTCGGGCCAGGCGATGCAGATTCGTTTGATCGGGCTTACCTGTAAAACCTTGTCCGTAAAAAATATTATCGCCTAAGACCAGACAAACAGCATCCTTACCAATAAAAGAGGCCCCTATGATAAAAGCTTGTGCTAAGCCATCGGGACTTGGTTGTTCTGCATATTCTAATCGTACTCCATAATCGCTACCATCGCCCATCAAACGTTTAAAGCTAGGTAAGTCATAGGGGGTAGAGATAATCAATATTTCACGAATACCAGCTAACATTAGAACAGATATTGGATAATAGATCATGGGTTTATCAAAGATGGGTAACAACTGTTTACTCACCCCTTTTGTGATGGGATACAAACGTGTACCCGATCCACCTGCTAGTACGATACCTTTCATAGTTAATCTGTTTATCTGTTCTTTCTAATTCTTATCACTATACAATATTCATAAAAAAAGGCGACATCTACAAGTTATTTACAGAAAGATTAGCCTAGAATTGGTGAAAAACTGCAATTACAGGTCGATATGGAGTGCTCTACTGCAAAAATAAACCGTTTAGCAACAAATACAGCACGCAAAGTGAAACAATTCATTCTAAGAGTCCTATATATTAACAGATGATAAATAGTTCATTTTTATTCTCAAAACCTTTTTTATGCTATATATTTGTAGCATATTTGCAGTAAATATAATCACAATGATACGTAATATTATTATATGAATGCAATAGCACAAATAATTCCATTCACAAAGATGCATGGAGCAGGCAACGATTACATCTACGTCAACACAAAAAAATACCCTCTCGATAATCCCTCTGCGTTAGCTGCACGTTGGAGCAGTCCACATACAGGAATTGGTGCCGATGGCTTGGTTTTAATTGGCCCATCTACCATAGCCGATTTTAGTATGCGAATTTTCAATGCAGACGGTTCAGAAGCAATGATGTGTGGCAATGCTACACGATGTATTGCCAAATATGTCTACGAAAAGGGCTTAACTGCTAAAGAGGAGATTGCACTTGAGACACGCTCGGGTATCAAAATACTAAAACTACATCTACTTAATGACATGGTAGATAAAGTTACGGTAGATATGGGTACACCAGAATTAATTGAGTTCAACAACAACGAGCAATCTACCTTTCAACTCGTTTCAGACGATATGGAAGCTGGCGGATACCAACTAAAGGGCACTGCCGTTTCGATGGGAAATCCACATTTAGTCTTTTTTGTACCCGCTATAGAGGAGCTGGATATCACCACTATTGGAGCAGCTTTTGAACATCATCCACTGTTTCCAGATGGCGTGAATGTTGAATTTGCAGAGGTCTTATCCACAGGAAATATCCGTATGAGGGTATGGGAGAGAGGATCGGGCATCACCATGGCCTGCGGTACAGGAGCTTGCGCAACAGCTGCTGCTGCCTGCATCAATCAACTAACCAAGAGCAACACTACTATCCATATGGATGGCGGCGAACTAGAGATTTATTGGGACAAACAGAGCAATCATATTTTCATGACAGGAGGAGCAACGACTGTTTTTGAGGGAGCAATAAGGATATAAATACAAAACAACAGCAACATGACACGGATTAACGAAAACTTTTTGAAACTATCTAAGAGTTATCTATTCTCAAATATAGCCACGAAGATAAAAGAATATAAAGCTTTGCATCCTGATAAAGAGATTATCAGTCTAGGTATAGGAGATGTAACACAACCATTATCTCCCGCCTCTATTGAGGCTATGCATGCAGCAGTCGAAGAGATGACAGCAGCAGACACATTCCGTGGATATGGACCGGAACAGGGATACCCCTTCTTACGAGAAGCTATTGTAGAGAATGACTATCGCCCACGCAACATAGAGCTGGATGCATCGGAAGTGTTTATCAGTGATGGAGCAAAAAGTGATACGGGAAACATTGGCGACCTTTTTAGTAATAAGAACAGTGTGGGACTAACAGATCCTATTTATCCGGTATACATCGATTCAAATGTGATGAATGGGCGGTCGGGCGATCTTATAGACCAGAAATGGAACAATATCTCTTATTACCGCTGCACAGCTGAGAACGACTTTATCCCTACACTACCTACACAGAAAACAGATATCATCTATCTATGCTATCCGAATAATCCAACAGGAACGGTGCTAACAAAAGCGGAGTTAAAGAAATGGGTGGATTATGCTATTACTAACCAATCGCTGATTTTCTTTGATGCTGCCTACGAGGCCTTTATCCAAGAGGAGGATATCCCCCACTCTATCTATGAGATTGAAGGGGCAAAGCAATGTGCCATCGAGTTTAGAAGTTTCTCTAAAACAGCAGGCTTTACGGGCATTAGATGTGGATATACCGTTATTCCCAAAGAACTGAAGGGCTTTACAGAGGAGGGAAAACCGGTATCGCTCAACGAATTATGGCACAGACGACAAACCACCAAGTTTAATGGCGTGTCTTATATTACACAACGAGGGGCAGCAGCTATCTATAGCAAGGCGGGAAAAGAACAGGTGAAACAGATGGTTAATCTATACATGAACAATGCCTCTTTTATGAAAAAGGAGCTCGAAAGATTTGGGCTAAACGTATATGGAGGTGAAAATGCACCCTATCTATGGATTAAAACACCAAACAATATCTCTTCATGGGAATTCTTTGACCAAATGCTTTGTAATGCAAATGTGGTGGGTACACCTGGTGTTGGGTTTGGCCCTAGTGGAGAGGGATATTTCCGCCTCACCGCCTTCAACACACCTGAAAATTGTAAAAAAGCCATAGAACGAATAACTAAATGGTTAAGCAAAGTATAACGAAAAAATCATTACAACATGATTACCTTATCCCTATTTTACAATCATTATAACACTTATAGGCGTATTTTATAATCAAAAGTAAAATAAAATATTTCACTTTTAGTGATTATGTCAATTTCTATTGTTATATTT
>JAQWAN010000028.1 GCA_028707655.1 Bacteroidaceae bacterium | reverse complement strand
GTGTTCAGCTTGTGGTGAAGTGGTTATTTCCAAATGGAAAACACCCAGTAGGGACATATAAAACTACAAAACCAGATACAGACAATCTACAAAAGCTCTTAAAGGATTGCATGACGGCGGTAGGATTCTGGAAGGATGATGCACTAGTGGTATCAGAGCACGTTGAAAAATTTTGGGCAGATAAGCCTGGCATATATATTTTGATTCAGGAGGTGTAAGTAAAATGAGCAAGCGCAAGAAACAAAATTACGATTGTGAGCATTGTGACAATGTAATATATACAGAACATGGAGAATTTGTCTGTGTGAAAATAGGTAAAATTGTTATAGAGGATTATATCCCTACGGATGATTATCAAGGGTGTAAGGAGAGTGAACAGGGATGACGAATCTTGATGTAATCATTGAAAATTTACAGTCACTTAAAAAAAATCATGAGGAGCATGGCAATGATGAAGAGTACGACTGGTGGAACGATGAATGCGGCTGCAGTCTAGCATGGCAAATAGATTGTCATCCAGTATTTATTGATAGCACACCATGTCTTAATGACGTAAGAAAAGTTAAATACCAGACAGAAGGTTGGAGCGAAAACTGTGAAGAATGCAAAGCTAGATGGCTTATGGAAAATTATGAGTAAGGAGAGTGAGCAGGAATGAGCTTTAGGAGAATTAAAGATAAAAATTATAATATACCTTTATCACACGGCATAATGAAATATAGATGTGAAAAGTGTGGAAAAGAATGGTTTATGCATCTTGAAGTAGGAGTTGAGGACTGGGGGAAGAATGGAAGACCCCACCAGCCTTGTCCGTTTATAATAGGGTGTGATTGTGGAGGCATGGCTCAAGACGTTTCGGGATTAATACCATTTGGATCAATTGCCCCAATAGACATCGGAGATAGATACTTTAAGTACGATAATAGTGGCAGGAAGGACGCTCATGGCATTCCGGCAACATATGCACAGAAGAGGTGATAATAATATGAATAAACCAAACAGCCCATGCCTTAAGTGCACGATAAGGACTGCGGGGTGTCACGGATCTTGCAGTCCGTACAAATTTTATTTAGCAGAGAAAGATATTTATAATGAGTTCATACAAAGACAGAAGATTGAAGAACAAGACTTACATAGTTTTAAAATTGATGCTGTTGCAAATAGCAAGAGAAGGGCAGGTGTGAGATAAGTGGCAGCTATAAATCTTACGCAAAAAGAGTATAAAAAAATAATTAAATCAGAAAAGGTTATTGAGAAAAAGGAGACAGATATGACACAGAATAAACTATCAGATTTAAATAATCACCTCTTCGCCGAACTGGAAAGGCTTGGTGATGAAGACCTAAAAGGGGAAGCTCTTGACGAGGAATTAAAAAGAGCAAAAAGTATAGCAGCCGTTGCATCTCAAATTGTTCAAAATGGAAATCTTGTTTTAAGAGCTGCACAATTCGCTGACGAGAAACTTGATGCTGAATCTAGTGTGCCTAAGATGTTGATGGAATAGACGAAATGAAGTATACAGAAGAACAACATCAATTTATGCATGATTTTGTTCCTGGACATACATATGATGAAATTAGAAGAGAATTTATACGCAAGTTTGGATTTGATCCAGGTAAACATTTTCCAAAAAGTTATATTGGAAATCATAGGCTAAATACAGGAAGGACTGGAAGATTTGAAAAAGGATCGGTTCCTGCAAATAAGGGTAAGAAAATGAGTCGAACTACTTATAACAAATGTAAGGGAACTATGTTTAAATCAGGTAATACTCCCCAAAATACAGACCCTGTTGGAACAGAAAAATTACTTGCAGATGGATATATTTGGGTCAAGATAGATAATAAGGCCAAAGTACCCAAAAAGGAAAACTGGAAACAAAAGCACAGGCTTATTTGGGAAAAAGAAAACGGGGAAATTCCACCAGGGTACGTAGTTACGTTCCTGGATGGCAACAAGCGAAATTGTGACATAAATAACCTTAGATTAATAACAAGGGCCCAAAATGTAAGAATGAATCAAAATGGTCTTTACAAGGAAAATCCGGAAGCAACAGAATCAGGCATATTAATCAGCAAGCTGATGAGTGAGATAGGTAAGAAAGATAGGTGATGCACATGGAAGCAAAAGAATTTTTAAGGCAATATCAGAATACATTGATTGATATTAGGAATATGGAAGCAGAGGCTTTAGAACTGGAAGAAATGGCACTAAGCATTACTGTGAACACGGAAAACGAGCGAGTGCAGTCGTCCGGATCAGGAGATTCTATGGCAAGTCTGGTGGCAAAAATTTGTGACATGAAGATTATGATCATGGAAAAACGCAGCTTAGCTTTAGACAAACTGCAGCAGGTGGAAAGAGTAATAGCAGAAGTAGAAAATAAAGACTATAGACAGTTATTACACAGACGATACATAGAGGGGAATACCTGGGAGAAAATTGCTGTGGAGATGAATTATTCATACCAATGGATATGTAAATTACATGGTAGAGCATTACCGGAAATTGAAAGAATATTGAAAGCTTATGATAGTTGATAGAAGTTTATATTATTCATATGGTATAGTATAGGTAGTTGAAAAGGCAAACTTACAACATGTGTTTTTCTCCTTTTAATTATTATACGAAAGAGCATCATCATGAGGTGATGTTCTTTTATTTAGACAGAATGTTACAAATCTAGACAGATAAATTTAGACAATGGGTGTATGATGAAAGGAAAAAGGAGAAAAGTTATGGAACGAAAGAAAATAGCGCTATCAATATTGCAGAAGTTGAACGAAGGCAATAAAAAATTGTCGGCAAATGAGTATGGAATAGATTTGAGTCAATTAGGGGAAATAGTAGAGGCCCTACAAAATGAGGGTTTAATCAGTGGAGTGATTATTACAAGAGGGGGCTTTGGAAATCCTGTTTTAGCACTTTTAACGCAATCCGCAATGATTGAAATAAAAGGCATGGAGTATTTAGAAAAAAATTTGTAGGTATAATATAATAAAAGTGAAAGGTAGCATACCGTAAGGGCTACCTTTTTTTATACAACAAAACGACGAAGGAAGGTGGTGAGGCGTGGCACAGCAAAATTATGAATTAGCAGAGCACGATTATATGGACGGCATGAAATACAAAGATATTGCCGAAAAATATGGTGTTACTATAAATACAGTTAAGTCCTGGAAGAAAAGATACTCTTGGGACAGAAAAGGGTGCACACAAACTAAAAAGGGTGCACACAAAAAGAAAGGTGGACAACCAGGCAATAAAAATGCCACAGGTCCTCCAGGAAATAAGAACGCTGAAAAGCATGGTTTCTTTTCAAAGTGGCTCCCTGAGGAAACGGCAGAGATTATGAAAGCAATTGAAAAGACAGAACCACTTGACTTGTTATGGGATAACATACAATTACAGTATACGGCTATTATCAGAGCCCAGAAGCTTATGTACGTTAAAGACCAAAAAGACAAGACTATTGAAAAGGTTGGTGAATCTTTCGGCAAAGTTGAAAGTGAAAAGTGGGAAGTACAAGAAGCATGGGATAAACATGCAACTTTTCTAAATGCACAATCAAGAGCAATGAAAACTCTTGAAAGCATGATGAAGCAGTATGATGAATTACTTCATAGAAATTGGGACCTTGCCACCGATGAGCAGAAGGCACGCATAGACAATATCAAAGCAGCTACTGCCAAGATAAAAGGTGATGGCGAGGAAACTACAGAGGATGATGGCTTCATTAATGCGATTAAGGGGGATGTTGAAGAAATATGGCAAGAGTAAAACAGGCTGTTTTTAAATTCAAGCCGTTTAGTTTAAAACAAAAAAAGATACTGTCATGGTGGCTGCCTGAATCACCGGTGCATGATATGGACGGTATAATAGCAGACGGAGCAATCCGTTCGGGCAAGACAGTGTCAATGGCACTGTCTTTTATATTTTGGGCAATGGAGAGTTTTCAGGAAGAGAACTTTGCCATGTGTGGAAAGACTATTGGATCCTTTAGACGTAATGTGCTTATGGTGCTTAAGCTAATGCTTAGGTCAAGGGGGTACAAGTTTAAAGACCACAGAGCGGACAATCTGCTTGAAGTATCTCGCAAAGGTTTTACCAATTACTTTTACATTTTTGGTGGTAAGGACGAGCGCAGTCAGGACCTTATCCAAGGTATTACCTTAGCTGGTCTATTTTGTGACGAGGTTGCACTGATGCCAGAAAGTTTTGTTAACCAGGCAACAGGTAGATGCTCCGTTGATGGCAGTAAGTTTTGGTTTAACTGTAACCCAGCAGGACCTGCGCATTGGTTTAAACTAAATTGGATAAATGTATCAACAGGGTACCTGTCAAAAGAGGATATAGACAAAGCTATATCGGAGGGCAAAGAACTAAAAAACATTTTATACCTTCACTTCACCATGGACGATAATTTAAGCCTATCTGAAAAGATTAAGGCACGTTATAGGTCAATGTATACTGGCGTGTTTTTTAAGAGATACATTTTAGGATTATGGATTGCTGCCGAGGGTATTATTTATGATCTGTTTTGTAACAGTAAAGAAGATTTTATAATAGACAAAGCCCCACCCATTATATCTGCAGTAATAGGCATTGACTTTGGTGGAACTGGTTCAGCGCATAGTTTTACACTTACTGGATTTACTCCAGGAATGCGGGAAGTTGTGGTGTTGGATGAGTATTATCACAACAACAAAGAAAAGGGTAGACTTTCACCTGCAGAACTAGATGCAGCCTTTGTAGATTTTGCAAAAAGAGCTAAGGTGAAATATAAAGTGCATGATGTTTATTGCGACAGTGCAGAACAAACACTAATTGAGGGGCTTACAATAGCAGCAGCTAAGGCAAGACTTGGGGTTGAAGTTAAGAACGCAATTAAAGGCCCTATAAATGACAGAATAGCCTTTTACAACAGCCTTATGGCGCAAGGCAGATTTAAGATATTAAAACACTGCAAGGCTACTATTTCAGCGCTAGAAAATGCCGTTTATAGTGACAAGAACCCAGTCAAAGACGAAAGACTGGATGATGGCACAACAAACATAGATAGTTTAGACAGCATGGAGTACTCAACAGAGAGCGTGCAAGATAGCATACTCTACTTGGGAATGAGAGGTTAAATAATGCAAGCAATTATTCAGTATTTAAAAAAGCAAGGATATAATACGGTCGATAATTCGTATTATTCCCACATAAAAAAGTGGCAGAAGTGGTACAAGGGATATGTACCAGCATTTCACGACTACAGGCAGTACAACGGCAGAAAAAAGGTTAACCGGACAAGAAAGACTTTAAACATGGCCAAAACTGTTTCAGAGGATTGGGCCAACCTTACTTTGAATGAAAAAGTTGATATTGTAATCGATGATGAAAAATTAAGCGAAGAAATACACAGGACTCTAAATGACAATGATTTTTTTGTTAGATCTAATCAGTTAGCAGAGCTTACATTTGCCCTAGGCACAGGCGCATTTGTAGAGTACATGGACGCAAACGGAAATGTGATTATTGATTATATTAGGGCAGGCATGATTTATCCTTTATCTTGGGACAATGGCAAAATTAAAGAGTGTGCATTCGCATCAGAAATCACTCTGGAAAAACAGAAAAAAGTTTATTTGAATATACATAGGCTAAACGAAAGTGGAAACTATGTTGTAGAAAATAAAATGTTTAACAGGCAAGGTAACAATCTTACTCTTACAGAGATTCCAGAAGGGGTAGCAGAAGAGGTAGACACTAAATCCAGCGTGCCTAGATTCCAAATAATTAAGCCTAACATTGTAAACAATGTTGACCTAGACAGTCCAATGGGTATTTCGGTATATGCCAATGCTCTTGACCAGTTGGAGGGATGTGATTTAGTTTACGACAGCTATTGCAATGAATTTAGGCTGGGTAAAAAAAGGGTAATTGTTCCTACAAGTATGGCACAGATGCTTATGGAAGAGGACGGAGCTGTAACACCGCTCTTTGATGATAATGACACTGAATTTTATGCTGTAAACCTTGGCAAAGATAGCGAACAGAAACTCCATGAAATAAACATGGAAATTAGGGCAGATGCACACGATAAAGGCATTACTAAAGCCTTGGCACTATTGTCTTACAAATGCGGAATGGGGTCTAATCGGTACCAGTTTGAGGCTAGCGGTGTGAAAACTGCTACAGAAGTTATTTCCGAGGATTCAGACCTGTTACAGAGTCTTAAAAAGCATGAGCTGATACTTGAGAGTGCTTTATTTGATATGACCAAAGCCATTGCTAGCTTGTTAGGGGCACATACGGAATTTGACGTTACTATAAATTTTGATGATAGTATTATCGAGGATGTAAATGCAGAAAAACAAAGATTCTTACAAGAGATAAGAGACGGGGTTCGTCAGAAGTGGGAGTATAGAGTTAGGTTCTTTGGCGAGGACGAGGATACAGCGAAAGAAATGGTAGCACAAGGAGACACGGAGTATCCTTTTAAACTTGGTGGTGATAATTAATGCTTACCCCACAATATTTAGACCAGTGCCCTGATGCCTTAGTAGATTTATACGCACAAATTGAAGCTGATATAATTGCAGATATGGCAAAAAGGATTAGTAAATACGATTACTATATTCCATCAGCAGAGTGGCAATTAAAAAAAGCCAAGGAAATGGGGTTGGTTCATGATGAGATACTAAATCGAATCAGTAAAAACTCAAACATGAGTTTGAAAAAGCTAAAGGCTCTGATGAAAGATGCGGGAGATGAAACTTTAACCTCTGATGACGCAACCTACAAAAATGCTGGGTATTCACCAACTCCACTTAACGCATCACCAGCACTCCAAAAAGTACTTGCAACAGGTTTAAAACAGACTAACGGACTTTTTACCAATCTGACTAGAACAACAGCTAAAAACGGCAGTGTACAGTTTTCAAACGCCTTGGATAGAGCGTATATGCAAATTGTTTCGGGCGCTTTTGACCCAAATACCGCTGTTAGAAATGCTGTAAAGGATATTACTTCAAAGGGGCTCGATTCCATTAAGTATCCAACACGTACCGACACAATAGAAGTGGCTGTAAGGCGTGCAGTAATGACAGGTGTAAATCAAACGTGCGGTAAGCTACAAGAGGTTAGGGCGGACGAAATGGGTAGCGATTTGGTTGAAATAACTGCTCACTCTGGAGCAAGACCAGAACATGCAGAGTGGCAAGGAAAGGTATTTAGTCGCTCTGGTAAACACCCAAAGTACCCAAGCCTTAGAGAAGTAACCGGGTACGGAACTGCAACAGGTCTAAAAGGAGTTAACTGCAGGCATGATTTTTATCCATTTATTGAGGGTGTGTCAGAACCAGCTTACACCGATAAAGAATTAGAAAACCTAGACGAACAGAAATATGAGTATAATGGCCAGAAAATGACCGAATATGAAGCCACGCAGAAGCAAAGATACATAGAAAGACAGATAAGACGGTGGAAGAGAGAAAGACACGCAATGGATGCAGCAGGGCTTCCTACGGGTGAGGCATCCAGCAAGGTAGTGCAGTGGGGCAGAGTTCAAAAGGACTTCTTGGGGCAGACTGGACTAAAGAGGCAGGTAGATAGAGAAAAGGTTGGTGGAACAACTGGTTTGGTGCCGGCAGATATGGAGCATTCGGAGTGGAAGAAAGAGTTTGTTGATGACGCAAAAATAAGTAAAGCCGTAGAAATACCTGAAAGCTGTGAGTATCTAAATAAAGCAGATACAAACTTTAACAACAAAAATATTTCAGAAGATGCATTAGTTGTAATTGACAAAACTATTCAAAATAGACTCAATGATTTTAATGATTTTAGCTTTGATGAAATTAAAATAGCTGTATTTAATAATGATAAAAAATCAGTGTTGATTACAGACCTTGAGATGCACGGTATGAAGAAGATTAACAAACTTTATTTAAATAAAGTTTTCTTCGAGGGCATATCAGTAGATGAATTGAAGTCAATGTGTGAAAGGCAATATAACAACGGGTGGTGGATGAGCAGAACCCTTGAAGATTTAGTAAATCATGAAATTATGCATGCTAGAATCAATTACTATAACTCGTATGAAAAGATAGAACAATTGTATGAGTTATTAAAAGAGGATAATAGGGTTAAGGGATTCTGCCGATTAGTAGACAACAATCCAGATGAATTCTTAAATGAAATGTATGTTGCTATAAATAAAAAAATGAAGATTGATGAAAAATATATCAAGGTGTATAATGAGTATATTGAGAATTATTTAGGAGGTAACGGAATTGGCTAGATTACCAAAATGTAGCACATGTAAAAAGTATCATCTATTCGGAATAGGTTGCGAGCTTTTTCCTGAGGGGATACCTATTGATGTTGAGACTGAAATTAGAGCATGTGAATACTTTGAATTAGAAACTAAAGACAAAAATAAAGAAAATCTACCAGTTGCAAAAGGTAGGTAACACTTTAGAAACACACTCCAGCATCCTTCGGGTCTGGAGTATTTTTATAGCTTGAAAGGAGACTATTCAATATGGATAATTTTAAAGCCGTATATAAGATACTTACAGCTTTAGAAAAAGCTATGGATTTACCTGAATTTGATATTACTCAGGAGATTAATCACGAAACCTTGAAAATATCAGAAGAACGTTATGCCAGATATATTGAAATGATGCTTGATGTTGGATATGTCAAAGGTGCAGTCGTAAAAAAGAACATTAATGGTGATACAATAATCGATGCCGACAATATAAGGATAACGTTAAAAGGTTTAGAATATTTACAAGAAAATTCGGTAATGAGACAAATTTACAATGCAGCAAGGGGAATAAAGGAAATTATTCCTGGGGCATAAACATGACAAAATATTAGTTAACCAAGGCAGTCAGAAATGGCTGTCTTTTGTTATACCAAAAATACCCTAGCTCGGGGACTAAATGAGCATTCACAGTACCAGGACTGGCTGGATAAAAAGGATAGTGAAAGAAAGAGAGGAAAAATGGCACTAGAATGGTTAAAAACTGTGCTGGGAACAGCATACACAGAAGATATCGATAAGAAGGTATCAGAAGAAATAGGCAAGGGCTTTGTTGCTAGGAGCGACTTTAACAGCGTGAACGAGGCAAAAAAGACCTTAGAAGGACAAATCGTAGACAGGGACAAGCAACTAGAGGAGTTGAAAAAAGTGGATTCTACAAAACTACAAGACGAAATTACACGCTTGCAGGGTGAGAATACCACAAATAAGACTAACTACGAGAAGCAATTAGCAGAGCTAAAACTTGGGAGCGCTCTTGACGTTGCTTTATTAGGAGCAAAAGCGCTTGACGTTAAAGCAGTTAAACCTTTTATCAACATGGAGCTTATTAAACTTGATGGTGATAAAGTGCTAGGTCTTGAGGAGCAACTTAAGACCATTAAAGAAAGTAAATCGTTTTTGTTTGAGGGCGAAAAAGAACCGCCTAAGTCTGGTGGAATGAGACAGACAGGTAGTGAGGGTTCAGAGGACAAGAAAGAGGAAGCAAACGCAGCTCTTCGTTCAGCCTTCGGAAGGGAGTAATTAAACAATGATAAACAGAGAACAAGCAGAAGCTCTAATTCAGGAGCAATTAATTAACACAATTCAGCAGGACACACCAAAACAGTCTGTATTTATGGGGATGGCTAGAAAGCTACCAAATATGACTAGCAAGCAGACTAGAATACCAGTCCTTGATATGCTGCCAATGGCTTACTGGGTAAACGGTGACACTGGATTTAAGCAAACATCACAGCAAGCATGGGACAACGTATACTTAACTGCAGAGGAATTAGCAGTAATTGTACCAATACCAGAGGCAGTACTTGACGATGCGTCTTTTGATATCATGGGAGAAGTTCAGCCTAGAGTTGTTGAAGCTATAGGCCAGAGGGTAGACAGTGCTGCAATATTTGGTATTAACAAGCCTAGCGCATGGCCTGCTGACATTATTACAAGAGCGAGACAGGCTGGAAATAATGTTTCTCCAGGTTCAAGCCCAGATTACTATAATCTGTTACTAGGAGACGGAGGCATAATTGCAAAAGTCGAAGAAGACGGTTATATGTGCACAGGTGCATTAGCGTCTATGGGAATGAGGGCTAAATTAAGAGGCATTAAAACAACTGACGGTGCGCCAATTTTTAAATCTGACATGCAAGGATCCACACAGTATGCCCTTGACGGCTCACCAATGTACTTCCCTCAAAATGGTGCTTTCGATACATCTGTAGCACAGCTAGTTGTTGGTGATTTTAGCAAAGCAGTGTATGCAATTAGACAGGATATCACTGTAAAGATTTTAGATCAGGGTGTAATTCAAGACCCAAGCACAAAAGCTATTGTTTACAATCTAGCACAGCAAGACATGATCGCGCTTAGAGTTGTGTTCAGAATGGGTTGGGCGTTACCAAATCCAGCATCTAGAATGGATTCTGATAGAACTGGATGTATGTTTGCATACCTTGAACCTGCGACTGCAGTTACAACTAAAGCAGTAACATTTACTGTTAAAGACAACGCTAGCACACCAGTAGCAGTTGAAGGCGCCGTAGTAGATGTAGACGGTGCAAGAATTAAGACTGGTTCTGACGGAACAGCAGTCTTTAACTTAAGAGCAGGTACATATACTGCTAAGATTAAGAAGACAGGTTACACTTCGGTAACTGAAACTATTACTGTGGCAAGTTCTGCAGTATCAAAGGCTATTACATTAGTAGCCAACTAAGCGAAAGGGGTGAGGTAAATGCCTTACGCTGATTATCTATACTACAATGATGTGTACCAGGGAAAGATGCCCGAGGCAGACTATGACGGTCTGTCTCAAAAGGCATCTGCCTACCTTAATAGAATTACCTTTAATAGGGCAAAAAACTATACAGGTGATGAAATTAAAGACGCTTGCTGTGCGGTTGCTGATGTTATGCTACAAAATGAGGGTGGCAGAAGGTTGTCTAGCGAATCTGTGGGGTCATGGTCTAGGCAATACAAAATATCAGACAGCGATATGAATAATTTGCTTTACGAAGCCGCAGAAATGTATCTAGCTTTAACTGGATTATTGTATAGCGGGGGTGGTAGATAATGTTTCCACATACACTCACCATATACCACAAAAAAAAGGAAGACGGGGCCGAAAAATGGTCCCGCTTTGTTGTATTCGGGGTACTATGGAATGAAATTAAAGGATCCATTATGCGAAAAACGGGTATTGCATCAACAAATAGCGTGCAGGTCGTTATACCTAAGGCTTGTGGAGATATAGTTCTCTCTGATGGAGATTTTATAATCAAAGGTGTGTGCCCTATAATGGAGCCTAAAAGCTCAAAGGATATAGTTAATGGGCATTTAGTCACTAGTGCTGATTATAAGGACTACGGAGCTGATATGAGTCACTGGGAGGTGCTTGCAAAATGAGGATTGAAACTCCAAGACCGATGTTGGTTTCGGGAGCTAATGAAAGCGTTATGTTAAACTGGAGTGATAATTTCAACCCTAAATGGCAGGGTCGTTTTGATGCAGCACAGGTTTTTGTTGATAACGAGGTGCTTAAATTAAATGCAAGGTATATACCTTTTCAGACGGGGTTTTTAAACAGAAGTGGAATCCTAGGTACTGATGTAGGAAGCGGTAGGATTGTCTATAATGCGCCTTACGCAAGACATATGTATTATGGCAAGGTAATGAGAGACGATAGTGGTAAAGCTTTTTATGGGGGAGCGCCAAAGCATGTGACTGATGAAGAGATAAACTACCACGGAGCACCACAGAGGGGGGCACTATGGTTTGAAAGAATGAAAGAAAACCATAAAGAGCAAATACTTCGTGGGGCATCTAAACTAATGAAATAGAGGTGAACAATTGTCTATATTAAAAACACTACAAGCATTTTTAGCAAAGTATGATGGTCTGGAAATACTAACAGACTTTCCGGGCAAAGAAGCGGGATATGCTCTTTCCCCTAGCGGAAATAGTATGACTAAAGAGGACATACTTGGCAATAAAATCTACATTAATAATTACGTTTTTTATGTAAAAGAATGTGCAGTTGATGAGGTAGATAGAGCAGATACGCAGGACTTTTTAGAAAGCTTTGGTATGTGGCTTGATGAACAATCCTATCCAGAATTACCAGGCAATTTTAGTGTAGTAAAAATGACTACATCAAATTGTTTTTTACTTGATATTGCAGATGATGGTCTAGGGCTTTATCAGGTGCAGATACAACTAACCATTAAGAAAGAGGTGAATTAAAATGGCAAAGATAAAAAGAAATTTATTTAAGACATTTATTAATACAGCAAAAGGTAGCGCAACAGCTGTTTACGAGGTACTGGGTACTGACCTAGAAGAACTTAATATTGAAATGGGGGCAAATGTAGTAAAACAAGCTAACATCTTGGGAGAAACATCTGTTTCTATTGATAAATACGAAAAACAGGCATCTGTTGAGCCATATAAGGCTGACAGTGGTACAGGTCTTTATACTAGATT
>JAQWAN010000254.1 GCA_028707655.1 Bacteroidaceae bacterium | reverse complement strand
TGTTATAATATGTACGAATTGGGGAATTATTATCCCAAGTGAATACCATCCTACTGTATAATATAGTAAAACTCCGATTGCCACCACTTGCAACCATAAACAGCTCTTTTGAACAGTTAAGTGCACAGTTGGAGCTCTCTCCTACCACGGGTATACAGGGTTTCTTTCAGATGGACCAACTAAAAAAAGAGACACAGCAACTCCATATGCTACGGGGAGAGATTCAACAGGATTCATTAGGGATACAACTAAGGGGAGAGGCCGACAATGGGAACTTGGAGCAACCGCACAACAGCACTACCAAGACCCCACATTTTAAGGCTCTATTACAGAGTCGACTAGAGAAAGAGGCGGGACAACTGCTGGTTACCTATCTAAATGAGCAACAAGACACCACATTCCATATTGGGGTGGACGCCAAGAAACAAGCTGGGAAGTATCGTTTCTCGCTATTCCCTGCCACACCGATCCTCTTTGAGGAACGCTTTACGCTCAACGATAGTAACCAAGTGGTGTTTGAACAGGAGCACCCTATCCATGCATCGGTGGAACTCTTGGACAAAAAAGGAAGGGGTTTCCGATTCTATTCTGCCTCCAACAGTGATGCGGCACAAGATTTAGCCTTGGAGCTGAGGGAGATTGAGCTGGCGGATGTGGCTAAACTACTGCCTCAATCGATTAAGATGAAGGGGATACTAACCACGGAGCTACACTATATGCAGCAGGAGAAGATGCATATCATGGCGAGTGATATCTCTATCGACTCCCTGGTCTACAACCACTACCCTATGGGCAATATCTCATTGACAACCGATTATATGCCACAATCGCTACAGGAGCATTTTGTGGATTCACATCTTTCTATTAATGATAAAGAGGCACTTTCGCTGACCGGTAGTTATCGGATGAAGGGGAAACAGCTAGAGGGAAATATGGAACTAAAACAGCTGCCACTGCAACTGATAAACGCATTTGTGGAACAATCGGTGGCTACTGCTACTGGCTTCCTAAATGGAAAGATGGAGGTGAAGGGTCCGCTCTCTGCACTGGTGAGCAATGGAGAGGTGAGCTTTGAA
This sequence comes from Bacteroidaceae bacterium, assembly GCA_028707655.1. GTDB lineage: Bacteria > Bacteroidota > Bacteroidia > Bacteroidales > Bacteroidaceae > JAQWAN01. The sequence goes on along the minus strand of JAQWAN010000254.1, from coordinate 1,934 downwards.
AAGACCAGTTTCAAATCGGAAATGCTGGGGTCGCAGTTCTACTTGACCGACCGACCTGTAACGGTAAAAAAGAACCAACTGCTCTTTGATAATTTTACACTACATGGCGAAAATAACTCGCCGTTTAGCATAAAGGGCAATATCGACTTTAACCATTTAGAACAACCAATTATCGATCTGAAGCTTACAGCCAATGATTATGAATTACTACACGCAAAGAAGAAAAAACGCTCGATGCTCTATGGAAAGATGTATATCGATGTGGATGCTACACTGAAAGGGGCACTCGATAATTTAGCGGTTAAGGGTAATCTACAGCTCTTAGGCAAAACGGATGCTACCTATGTGCTCACAGAATCGGCGCTGACCGTAGAGAACAGGTTGGACGACTTAGTGACTTTTACCAATTTCAACGATACGCTATCCACTAAGAAGGAGGCGGAAAAGGAGTACCAATTAGGCGGACTCCATATGCTATTGCATGTGCAGATAGAGAGAGGAACACATCTAAATGTGGATATTGACAAAAACAGCTATCTAAAGGCGGAAGGTGGTGGCGAATTAACGCTACAATATACGCCACAGGGCGACCTACTCTTCAACGGACGCTATGCTTTTACGAGTGGTGAGATGAAATATTCGCTGCCAATTATCCCCCTGAAAACCTTTACCATACAGAATGGTAGTTATGTGGAATGGATGGGCAATCCAATGGACCCAAATCTATCCATCGTGGCTACAGAGCTGATAAGTGCGAAGGTTACGCTCAACGAACTACCACGTATGGTGGACTTTGAGGTGGGCGTGGGTATTAGCAATAAACTCTCGAACATCGGACTTACTTTTGTGATTGATGCACCCGAGAGTGCTACGCTACAAAACGACTTGGCAACCCTGTCGGCCGACCAACGCAACAAACAGGCTATCACACTCTTAGCAACGGGCATCTACCTGGGGTCGGGTAATGCACAACAGAAGATTGATGTGAATGATGCACTCAACTCTTTCTTGCAAACAGAGATCTCCTCGATGGCAAAGAGTGCGCTGAAAACAGTGGACATCAGCTTTGGCATGGAGACGGTAGAGGGCGAAACAACGGATGAAGCGGCTCATACCGACTACTCCTTCCGCTTTGCTAAACGGTTCTGGAACAATCGACTGAACGTTATTATTGGAGGACGTATCTCCACGGGAACGGACCGACAGACACAATCGTTTATTGACGATGTTACTCTGGAATGGCGTCTCGACACAAGTGGTACACGCTATGTAACCCTATTTCATAAGAAAAACTACGATGATATATTGGATAGCGAGATTACAGAGACGGGCGTGGGACTGGTGTTACGTAAGAAAATTGACCGACTGAGTGAACTGTTTACCTTTAAGAAAAAGAGAAAAGAGCAGGTACAGATAGAGAAGAAGGAGCTAGAGAAAGAAAAAAACAGCAAGAAATAAAGAAGCATGAATAGGAGAGGTACACTTTTTATTATACAATGTATGGTGTTGAGCTGTTGCTGCATCAGCTGTAGCACTACCCGACACCTAGCGGAGGAGGAGGTACTCTATACGGGTATCCATAAATTAGACATCCTCCCTAAAGGGGAACTATCGGACAATGGCAAATTGGCAGTGGAAGAGATGACGGCTGCACTTGCTTATCTACCTAACGCAGCACTCTTGGGTAGCTCCTCTAAACGCCATCCCTTTCCCGTGGGACTCTGGATCTATTCGGCCTTTAAGCCCTACAAAAAGGGTTTGGGTAAATGGATCTTCCAAAAGATGGCTTCAGACCCCGTTTATATATCCACCGTAAATCCTGCGTTACGCTGCAAGATTGCAACCAATCTATTACACGATTATGGGTATTTTAGGGGAGAAGTGACAGCACGTATTGAACCTGCCAAAAAGAATAATAAAAAGGCAAAGATTAC
>JAQWAN010000253.1 GCA_028707655.1 Bacteroidaceae bacterium | reverse complement strand
AACGTGTCATTGTCGATTTAAAAGGAAAACTACAATTGGCAACCACAGAAGAGAGTGCTGCACCAACTATTGCTACCCGAGAAGAAGCCATTTCGGCACTTACCATGCTCGGTTTTAATCCATCCGCTTCACAAAAAATAGTAACCATCATTCTAAAAGAAGATGCTACTTTAAAAGTGGAACAAGTTATAAAATCAGCATTAAAACGTCTTTAAGAGTAATCAGAGTGAAACGCAAAAGTATTTTATTAATCTGTTTTATCTTTATAGCTGGCCTATTCTGCAATAGGTTGGCCAAAGCTATGCCGCCTAATTGGGAGCAAATTTATCACCTGCAAGCACAAAAAGAAAAGACCGACTCTGTAAAAATAAAATACGCTGTACGCAAAACCGGCACAGAACAGCTAAAAGATAAAGAGAAGAAGGTAGTCGATTTAAAAACGCCAGAGAACCTCGACACAAAAATTGATTACAACGAACAAGCAAATCGTTATGTCATTGGAACCAAGCTAGGCAACAGCTATCTACACACGCCCCTACACCTCACACCCGAGGAGTATGCCAAATGGAGTATGAAACGCTCTATGCAAAATTACTATCGTGCGCAAAATGCCGAGGCCCTTCGACAAAAAAAGGATAAGTTCAGCTTTACCGATATGAAGTTTGACCTAGGTCCAGCAGAAAAAATATTTGGTCCCGGTGGTGTACAGATTAAAACACAAGGAAGTGCCGAGTTAAGTATTGGTGGTAACCTAAAGAACATTGATAATCCCTCCCTACCCACGAGAAACAGAAACACTTTTGCCTTCGATTTTGATGAGAAAATAAACATACATGTCAATGGAAAAGTAGGAGATAAGGTGAACATGAATCTGAACTACAACACCGATGCTACCTTCGATTTTGACACCAAAAAGATAAAGTTACGCTACGAGGGTAAGGAGGATGAGATTATTAAATTGTTGGAAGCTGGTAATATCAGCATGCCAACCAATAGCTCACTGATTCACGGTGCCTCCTCCTTGTTTGGTATTCGAGCCGATTTACAGTTTGGAAAATTAAAACTACAAACGGTTATTTCTCAGCAAAATTCCGAATCTAAAACAGTGACCTCTAAGGGAGGTACACAAACCACGCCTTTTGAGATACAAGTGGATAATTATGATGAGAACAAACATTTCTTCTTAGCCCATTATTTCCGCGACAATTACGATGCGTTCATGACCAAGTTGCCAAACATTGCTTCTGGCATTACCATCAACCGCGTAGAGGTATGGGTTACCAACAAACGAGGTAATTACGAAAACCCACGTAACGTGGTTGCATTGGCCGATTTAGGAGAACATAGCCATATCTATAATCCCTATTGGTTGCCCAATGGAACTGGAGAAGAGCCCTACAATAAGGCCAACACCCTATATAGTCAGATGGTAGCCACCTATGCTGCCGCACGTAAGATTGACCAGATTAACACAACGATGAATAGTATTCCATCTATTCAAGGCGGAAACGACTATGAGAAGATAGAGAATGCACGTCTCTTATCGAGCACCGAATATACAGTAAACACACATTTGGGCTATATCTCCTTAAAACAAACGCTACAATCGGACGAGGTTTTAGCCGTAGCATTTGAATATACACGAGGGGGAAAAACCTATCAAGTAGGTGAGTTTGCTGCAGATATAAAAGAAAATAGTTCCTCCCTCTTTTTGAAACTATTAAAAAACACAGCCAACAATCCTAGTTCTCCCACTTGGGACCTGATGATGAAAAATGTCTATTCACTTAGGGCCTATCAGGTACAACAAGAGAAATTTAAATTAGATATCAAATATCAAGATAGTAGCAACGGCGTATATATTAACTATATACCCGAAGGAGCCATTAACAAAAAGATATTGCTCCAAGTGATGAATCTTGACCAATTAGATACCAACAACCAACCCAATCCCAATGGTTTTTTCGATTTTGTGAGTGGCTATACTATTCTTCCGCAAACAGGTGTTATTATATTCCCTGTTGTAGAACCTTTTGGCTCCTATCTGCGAAAACAGTTTAACGATGATGCCATAGCCGATAAGTATGTCTACGAAGAGTTATACGACTCCACCAAAACCGTAGCCAAACAGATAGCAGAAAAAAACAAATTTGTATTAACCGGAGAGTACAAAGCCTCATCGGGTTCAGAGATAAACCTAGGAGCGATGAATGTTCCTGTAGGATCTGTCGTAGTAACAGCCGGAGGCGTAACACTAACCGAGAATTCAGACTACACGGTAGATTATACCATGGGGGTAGTCACCATTATCAACCAAAGTATTATCGATGCGGGCACCTCTATTTCTGTTAACCTAGAGAACAACTCCACCTTTAGCTTACAACGAAAAACAATGCTAGGGGTAAATTTCACCTACGATTTCTCTAAAGATTTCTTAGTAGGAGGAACATTCATGAAATTAAGTGAGAAACCCATGACCAATAAGGTGAGTATGGGCGACGAACCAATTAGTAATATTATTTGGGGACTTAACACCTCTTGGAAAAAACAGAGTATGTGGCTTACTAATTTAGTGGATAAAATTCCATTTATTGAAGCAACACAACCCTCCAACATTGCACTAACAGCGGAGTTTGCACAGCTTATACCTGGGCACGCTTCTGACATACAAGACAACGCCTCCTATATTGACGATTTTGAATCTACACAAACAGGCATCGATATCCGGCAACCCTCCTACTGGATGCTAGCCAGCACGCCCTACAACGACCAATCGGATGCACTGTTTCCAGAGGCTAAATTACAAGATGACACACGCTACGGCATGAACCGTGCACTACTCAATTGGTATTATATTAATCCACTCTTTACCCGAAAAAGCTCCTCTTTAACACCTGGACATCTAAAAAGTGATGTGGACCAGCTCTCTAATCACTACATACGAGAGGTCTATGAGAAAGAGCTCTTCCCAAATAAAGAAGCTACCTACGGACAGGCCTCTACCCTCTCTG
>JAQWAN010000027.1 GCA_028707655.1 Bacteroidaceae bacterium | reverse complement strand
TTCACAAAATTAGTCAACGCATCGATGGTGAGCACCTCTAATCCGCTGAGACGGGTGACTTGTGGTAGAACGGGTAATGGACGTGGACGGGCGTTTTGAACAGCAGCGGCTAAGGCACGGATATGCACGGGACGCGTGCCACAACAGCCCCCAACAATATTGACTTGCTGTTGCTGAAAAAGGGGCGATAGATCTTCTACCATGGTTTCGGGGGTCTCCTCGTAGGCACCTAGTTCATTGGGCAGACCGGCATTGGGATAGACACTCACGTAGACAGGGACTAGCATATTTAGCTGTTCAATATAGGGTACTAGGTTCTTCGCTCCAAAGGCACAGTTCAGACCGATGCTCAACAGGTCATCGCTTTTCATGGAGGTGACAAAGGCTTCGAGGGTCTGTCCAGAGAGGGTTCGTCCACTCTTATCGGTGATGGTGCCAGAGATCATAATGGGCAAATGGATACCTCGCTCTGTCAACAGTTGGTCGGCAGCAAAGAGGGCGGCCTTTCCATTAAGGGTGTCGAAGATGGTCTCTATCAAGAGCAGATCGACTCCCCCATCGATTAATCCGCGCAGCTGCTCGGTATAGGCGGTTACTAGGTCGGTAAAAGAGACGGCTCTGTAACCTGGGTCCTCAACATCTGGTGACATGGAGGCGGATTTATTGGTGGGCCCTATGGATCCGGCCACAAAACGGGGTGTGGAGGGGTCTTTAGCGAGAAAATCCTGTACAACCACACGGGCATTTTGTGCGGCGGTGTAGTTCAGTTCATAGACCAGCGACTGCATATCGTAGTCCACTAGCGAGATGGCATTGGAGTTGAAGGTGTTGGTCTCCAAGATATTTGCTCCTGCTGCTAGAAAGGCACGATGGATAGACTGAATCTGTTCTGGTTGCGTGAGGGTTAACAAATCGTTATGTCCCTTCTGAGTAAAGGAAGTGTTCGCAAACCGTTCGCCTCTAAAATCGGCTTCGGATAGGTTTAAAGACTGTATCATGGTACCCATTGCACCATCTAACACGAGTATTTGCTCTTTTAATATTTCTTGTAGCTCTTTCATCTTTATAGGGTTACTTTGTCTGACTAGTGGAAGGAAATTCAGATGCACTGGCTTGGTAATAAGCTTGCAACAGGTCGGCTTTGATATCTTCGATATGCTCAATACCCACGGAGATACGCAACAGACCGGGTGCTACACCGGAGAGAATCTGCTCCTCGAGGTTCAACTGGTCGTGCGTAGTGGAGCTGGGATGAATGATGAGCGTTTTTGTATCGCCAAGATTGGCAACATGCGAGAGTAAGTTTACACCATCTACCAGTCTATCGGCTATCTCTTTTCCGCCCTTTACCTGAAAGGTTAAAACGGCTCCGGCTCCCTTGGGAAAATATTTCTGGGCAAGCTGGTGATAGGGACTGGAGGCTAAACCTGGGTAATTGACCTTTTCTACCCAATCTTGCGATTCAAGCCACTGTGCAAGGGCTTCTGTATTGGATACCTGCCGCTCCAACCGAAGAGAAAGAGTTTCTAATCCTTGTAACAATAGGAAGGAGTTAAACGGACTTTGTGAACAGCCATAATCGCGCAAGCCCTCTACACGAGCACGTACTGCAAAGGCAATGTTTCCAAAGGGACTGTCGGTGCCAAAAGCGTCCCAAAACACCAGACCGTGGTAGCCTTCGGAGGGTTCGGTAAAGGCTGGGAATTTACCATTTCCCCAGTTATAGTTGCCGGCATCAATCACTACACCACCAACAGTGGTACCATGTCCACAGATCCATTTTGTGGCCGACTCTACCACTATGTTTGCACCATAATCGATGGGGCGAAACAGGAAGCCTGCTACCCCGAGGGTGTTATCTACCACCAAGGGGATATCGAACTGGCGAGCTATGGCAGCTACCTTTTCAAAATCGGGGATAGAGAATTTGGGATTGGGAAGGGCCTCTACATAGATGGCTTTGGTGTGTGCATCGATTAGGGGAACAATGGTTTGGGGCGCATCGATATCTACAAAGCGACATTCTATACCTAGTCGCTTAAACTGTACTTTGAACTGGTTGTAGGTGCCGCCATAGACTTGCGCAGCACTCACAAAATTATCGCTCGCTTCTAAGAGAGTGGTCAATGCCAAGAACTGGGCAGCTTGTCCCGACCCGGTAGCAATGGCAGCAACACCACCCTCTAGTGCAGCCATCCGCTCCTCGAAGACAGCATTAGTGGGGTTTTGCAAACGGGTATAGATATTACCAAATGCTTTTAAGCCAAAAAGATTGGCAGCATGCTTGGAGCTATTAAAAAGATAGGCAGAGGTTTGGTATAATGGAACGGCAGTTGCGTTGGTTGCTGGGTCAACAGGTTGACCGGCATGTACTTGTAGGGTTTCGTATCTTAATGGAGTAGACATAACTTTATATTTCTTGTGTAAAAAGAGTGTGAAAACAGCTCTATTTACGGATTGCTTTTTAGGATATAGTAAAAATGGATGGTGCTCTAAGAAGGAGACGCACCTTAACAAATACGCTATAGGAGTGTAACAGGATACAACCATAAATGGAAAATCCGTCACGAAAGAAAAAAAGAATAGAATGTATTTGAAATCCCCTGTCGGAGTTGTTTTATACGCACCAGCATCTAAGGGAGGGGAGAGGAATAGACAGGATGCGTTATAGCATAAATAGCATCATTTGCATACACATCATTGGGGTAGATCTGTTTGTACGTTGCAAATGAAAAGTGAGCTCTTGAGGAGCTGCTAGATGTAAAATTCTATTTCCTGACTTCATAATTTACTAATTTATAGGAATTCATAAAGGAGCCTAAACCCGACTCATCTCGATTGTCTAATCGAGGTTGTTTCTAGAACAACGGGAGCAAATATAAATCTTTTATTTTAATAATCGTACAAAATGCTACTTATATTTTAAAATAGTAAGCTTTTTATTTAACGCACCCAAGGCATTTAGGGCTAGCGCTTCCATCTCATCCTCACCGGGATAAACGGCGATAGTAAAAAAGAAAACGCAATAATTTAATATCGTGAAGCATTATTAAGATAAATTATCTCCTAAAAACCGTTTTTACAAAAGGAACTTTATTAATTTTACACGAAATTATAAAGATGAAACAAGAAATAAGTGGCTTACAGGTCAGCTGTGAAAGAATTTCTAGATGTACCTATATTCCCATGCCTACATCAATTGCTCTTTTGAAAGTTTATCGTTTGTTCTGTAAAGCAAAAAACAAACACAATATGATAATAAAAATCGAAGCAGATGATTATAACCTATCGCAAATTACTAATTTTAAATAAATAAAAGATTATGAGTACACGTAGAAAATCTATTTTAATCTATGTGGGTGGTATCGCAACTGGCATCCTCCTTACATTCGCATTCGCTTTCTTTTTTACATGGAGCAATGCTAATAGTGTTTCTTCAACTGATAACATTGTTATGTTTGAGAAACCACAACAAGAAATCAAGGCAAAGTCCTTCAGTGTTATGCAAGTACTTCCTGATGGAAGTGCATTAGCAACTGTAGAAGATTCTCAAAAATACGGAATGGTTGTTATGTTTCCTGCAGATAAAAACGCAACCTATTACGATGAGCAAAAGATAGAGGTACCATATGAAAAGTGTGTAATGCAAGTGGGTACATACAAGTACATGACACGGAAAGAAATAGTAAAAACAGTACCCGTGGTAAAAATTTTAAATAAATAACGATTCAATATGCAATCACACGATAAGAGGAAGTTCTTCAATCGCTTGTTTGTTGTATAACATAATATTCACTTTAATTTAAAAACTATGAAGAAAAAAGTTTTCTCATTAATTTGTTGCGTAATGCTTTCCCTAACAACTATGGCGCAAGAACATCTAAAGTTCAAAGGTATTCCTATTACAGGTAGTATGTCCTCGTTTTGCCAGCAACTAAAGGATAAGGGATTTACGCAGACTGGCACTGAAGATAATGTAAAAGCATTCGTTGGTAACTTCACTGGGCGTAAAGCCAATGTGGCTGTAGGTGCAACAGATGATGGGAAAAGCGTTTATTCGGTAGTTGCACTCTTTGATGCAAGTAAGGAATGGAATACACTTGTTAATACTTACGAGTACTATAAGGAAATATATACTCGAAAATATGGACAACCTACCAACAGCGTAGAAAAGAATGCAAGATCAGAAGATGGTAATACGTCATCAATGCTTGAACTTAACTCGGGAAAGGTCACATATGGTAGTATCTGGAGCACAACTGGAGGCACAATCGAAATTTCTATTCAGAAAGCTTCTATGCTTTTCGAAGGAATCGTTGTTATCAACTATCGTGATTCTAAAAATACGGAAAATAAGATACAGAAAGATATGGAGGATATTTAGTACAACGTACAATAGATAAAGCGCAGAGTGAACCAAATCACTCTGCGCTTTTTTTATGTTTTACTGTCCCAAAAAGTAGCGTCCTACATAAAAATGCTACTTATATTTTAAAATAGTAAGCTTTTTATTTAACGCACCCAAGGCATTTAGGGCCAGCGCTTCCATCTCATCCTCACCGGGATAAACGGCGATGGGGGCTAAAAAGGAGATACGCTCTTTTAAACGACTAATCACATAATCGCTATAGGCAATACCGCCTGTAAGGAGGATAGCATCTATTTTTCCATACAAAACAGTGGCTGCTGCACCAATACCTTTGGCTATGTTATAGATCATGGCATCGAGCACTAACTCAGCATGCTTATCACCATTAGCTATCCGCTGCTCTACCTGAACCACATCGGTGGTGCCTAAGTGGGCATTCAACCCTGCACGACCGGAGATACGGCTCTTCAGCTCCTCTTTGCTGAACCGACCACTAAAACAGAGGTCGACTAATTGTCCAGAGGGAAGGGAACCGGCACGTTCGGGAGAAAAAGGACCTTCACCATCTAACGAGTTGGGGGCATCCACCGCTTTGCCATGTTGGTGGACGGCTATCGAGATGCCACCACCTAAGTGACAGACAATCAGATCTAAATCTTCATATCTCGTCTGCTGCTCGGCCGCAAAACGACGGGCAATGGCACGTTGGTTAAGCGCATGCCAAATGGTGATGCGGGGCATCATGGGCGAACCAGAGATGCGAGCTACAGCATTTAACTCATCTACCACACCGGGATCGGCTATGAATGCACGACAACCGGGTATTAACTGCGCCAACTGATCGGCTATCAAACCGCCTAGATTACAGGCATGGGTACGTACGGCATGCATAATATCATTTCGCATGGCGGCATTGACTTCGTATACACCACCAGCAATGGGCTTTAACAAACCGCCACGACCAATCACAGCATCGAATTGGAAAGGGATGCCCTCTTTTTCTAGTTGCTGCAACACGAGTTCTTTTCTAAAATCAAACTGATCGGCTACCGTAGGAAAAACGGCTAGATCCTCTACTGTATGGCGAATGTTGCGCACTAAGAGTGGGGTTTTGTCTTCGTAGACAGCTATTTTGGTAGAGGTGGAACCGGGATTGACAGCTAGAATCTTCATAGATATGGGGGGCTAAAGGGAAATTAGATGTTTCGTTTTTTAATACACGGCTACTACTTAACCGTTGATGCTTTATTGGATACTTTAGGTGTTACTGCAAGTAAGGCAGGCCATGGCCATACTATAATATTTAGATAAGCCCGTATCGCTACGCGAGGGTAAAACAACGGGGCAAATAGGTCCTTGCAACAGACCAGCCATATCTGCATGAGCAAAAAGGGCAACCGATTTATAAAAAGTGTTACCCGATTCAATATTAGGGAAGATAAGCACGTCGGCGGCACCATTGATGGGCGAAACAATGCCTTTGATGTCGCCACTGGCACGCTCACACGAGGTACGTACATCGAGTGGGCCATCTATGATAGCATCTCCAAAATCGCCTGCTAGACCCATCTCCACTAGCTTTACATAGTCGAGCGAAAAGGGGAACTTGGCACTGACCTTCTCCGTACAATGAATCAATGATACACGGGGCTGCTCAATACCAAAGCATTTAGAGGTTTGAATGGCATAGTTTATCATCGCTACACGTTGGTCTAACGTGGGACGAGGAATGACGGCTGCATCCGAGAAAAATAATAGTTTATCGTAGGTGGGAATCTGCATCATAGAGAGGTGGGTCAACACTTTTCCTTTAGGAAGAAGTCCCTTCTCCTTATCAAGTATGGCGCGTAGTAGGTTATCGGTATTAATGATACCCTTCATTAAGATATCTGCTTCGCCCTCGCGAACAATACGAACAGCTTCGAGAGCAGCCGCATCAGGATCCTCGATATGAATGATATGTACAAAATCGGGATATTTCTTTAGGGTGGGATATTTCTCTAAGATAGTAGAATCGCCAATCATAAGAAACTCTGCAATCCCCTCTTCGAGTGCTCTTGCAATGGCGTATTCGGTATTCGTATCGTTTGCGCACACCACGGCTATTCGTTTGCGTTGGTGAAGAGCTTTTAGATAGGATGTTAGTTCCTTGAAATTTCTAATGGGTTCCATATCGATAGATTTTTAGCAAATATCAGAAAAAGATTGCATAACACAGCACGAAGAAAGGAAAAAATCGAAGTGTATATATAACATTCTGACATTTTACTAAAAATCTATTTTTTTTTGCTTATTTCCCACTCTTTAATGCACCGCTATTGGTATCCTGATTGTTTAATCGTTTTTGAACCGATTTGAATTTCCTACCAAAACTAACATTCCAGCTTAAAGAAACCACGTAAAGACGAGAACTTTCTCTTAGGTACCAGGTGTTTTTTGATGGAGTAAATTTATTGAAAGACTCTGTGGGACGGTTATAGCTATCTTTTCCGGCAAAGGGATTTAAGGCCATCACACCTATATTTAAGTTCTTATATTTATAACTCAGGGCTAGTAGGTGATAGCTCTCTCCCATGGTAAGTGTCTCTCCATAAAAATCGTTTTTATGGTTCTGCACCTGGAACTGAGCGGTTAGATTTTTATACATCGCTAATAATTCGAACTCATAATACCAGTTCTTATAGGTGTGGTGATAATCGAGTCCTCTACTATCAAAAGCGTTCATACCAGTGGTAAGAGATAGGTTTAGGCAGTTCTTGATGGGACCAAACTTTAGTTCCACTTCAGGATTGAACTTTTGCCAACTGTTCTGATTCTGTATGGTACGTACAAAAACAGCATTCTCACGTAGGGTGCTCTCCATAATGGGGTTGTTCTGATACTGATAAAACAAACTTATGTTTCCGGTGAATAAACCTTTACGATATTCCATATAGAGTCGATTACTAAAGACATGCACATTCTTTAATGTGGGATTACCACGACGTATTTGTAAAGCATCTATTTGCTGCTCCACATCACTAAGATCGGACAAATTAGGGGTGTCATATCTTAGACGACTGGAAAAACGAAGGAAGGTATGGTCGTTGAATTTATAGTCTAACTTTACGCGTGGCAGGAAAACCAATCGAGAATAGCTGTTCTCTTTCTGGCTAAACCAACTATAAAAGGCTTGTGTGCCCAAGGTATAATGGAAACGACCGAGACAACCCATATATTCAGCATAAGCGGTGGCACTACCCTCTCGCATGTTTGTTACTGCTTCAGTTGTACCGTTATAGTCGTTTTTAGAATAGGAGTAAATGGATTTGACCCCTAGGCTTAACTTATCTTTCTGTGCTACTCCAAACTCATAGATACCCTCGGTGATGAGTGAATATTTATCGCCATAGATGGTAGAAAGAATAGAGGCTGTTTGCTGCCCCTCTTTTTCCTCGGAGTAAGCTCTATGGTTACTACTGTTGATATAGGTGCCAACAGCATTTAGAATTAAGGTGCGACGATTGTCATAATTACGCTGGAAATAAAGGTCTAAAGAGGGACTTCTACTAGAGTAATTGGTCTTATCGAGCATGTTTACCGTATTAGAGATATCGGATGCAGGATAGAGTAAACTCTTAGAATCCATTTGCCCATCATCATAAAAGAAGCGCAAAGTGGTATTAAAAAACCATTTTTTACCCTCTAAGAAGTTATAAGAAAGGCTACCTTTATGATGATTCTCGCGCATTATATTCGGTATTCCGCTCTCTTTTCTAGTGTATGAGGTGCCATCTGCAAAATTGAAGGTCTCTGAATTTTTACGCCAATAGCCATCAAAATCTCTGTACATACCCCAGTAATTAAGGGCAACCTCCGATTTTTTATGATTGAGCTTTGCATTCAATCCGTTGTTGCCAAACCCACCTTCTGGTCTGTTTTGGGTATCCACACCGATATAACCACCAGAGGAGTGGCGCTTTGTGATATAATCAATTACAACGGCCACATTTCTACCATAGCGCATACTTGGCTCTTCATGATACTCGATACGTTGAATATCATCGGGATGGATGGCTCTAATCTCCTGTATCTCTGCCACCGCACCATTAATACGCAACTGCACTTCTCCTTCGTTGGACGAGGTGATGGTGTTCCGCATTGGGTCAACGCGTAAGCGACTCAACTTGAGTTGTTGCAGTAGCTCCAGTCCATTTGTAGATGCCTTGATGGCATAAGCTGTTGGTAAAATAAGTTTTTTGTCGGCCTGGTTGATTACATGAGAAGCGGTTATCTTTACCTCCTCTAGCTCCAAAGCTAAAACGTTGATCTCTATATCGCCTAAATCCACATTCTTAGAGAGAGTTGACAGCTCTATCTTTTTGGGGCCATATCCCATACTAGATACAGCTAGTCGATAATTACCAGCTGCTAGATTTTCTAATTTGAATCGGCCATGCTGGTCAGAGATTCCTCCATTTACAAATACAGAGTCTTTTGTCTGCAGAATAATAGTTGCAAACTCCACGGGTTGCTTATTGGAAACAATCCTCCCCTTTACCTGAAAGGTATCGGCATACATAAGAATGGAGGTAAGCATAGCAAGTAAAAAAATGACATTCCTTTTCATTATTATCTTTTATCAAGTGGTTCATACTATAACTGAGCATTCCGCGGCGATTATTCAGTTAATAGTTAGACGGAACCAAAAGACAAAATGTTGCAAAAAGAAAAAAAATAAGCACAGATGTACTAAAATGCGTTTTTATTTTCAAAAGGATAAAACGAAATTAGGGTCTCGAATAATCGAGACCCTAATCATTATTAAATGGAAAAAAAAACCTGTAAAGGGTTTCGAGAGATTAGCCAATTTTATTTTATGAGATATATATAGTTACCATAGCCCGCTTTTTCCATCTTCTCTATTGGAATAAAACGCAAAGAAGCACTATTAATACAGTAGCGCAAACCACCCTTATCTGCAGGACCATCCGTAAACAGATGTCCGAGATGAGAATCACCGGTCTTACTGCGTATCTCCAAACGCTGCATACCATGGGTAGTATCCACTTTTTCTTCTAAAGCATAACAATTTATGGGTTTAGAAAAACTAGGCCATCCACAATCGGATTGAAACTTATCCGTGGATAAAAACAGAGGTTCACCATTGGTAACATCTACATAAATTCCTTTTCTATATTCATCCCAATAAGCATTCTCAAAAGCGGGTTCAGTTGCGTTTTTTTGTGTCACTGCATATTGCTGGTCCGATAGATGTGCACGTAACACATCATCATCTAACTTGCTATATACAGGCTTAACATTTGCTTCACGTGCCACTTTGAACAATGCTGGGTCTATATGACAATATCCTTTAGGATTACTTTGTAGATAATCCTGATGATAGGTCTCGGCCGTATAGAAACTGAGCAATGGCAATACCTCAACCACTAAAGGTTTCGTGTAGTCTGTAGCCAATCTGCCCATTACGGTTTTAAGTAATTTCAAATCGCTCTTATCGGTGTAATAAATGCCCGTGCGATATTGTGTGCCTACATCATTACCTTGTTGATTTAAGGTAGTAGGGTCTATTGTTTTAAAAAACAGATTAATTAATAAACAAAGTTCAACCTCTTGCGGATCAAACACCACCTTTACTGCCTCAGCAGCACCTGTGTTCCCTGAACAGACTTGTTGATAAGTGGGTGCCTCTACGGTTGCATTAGCATACCCCACCTCTGTACTTATCACTCCTTTTATCTGCTTCATAAAATGCTCCGTTCCCCAAAAACAACCTCCCGCGAAATAAATTTCATGCGTTTTTTCCATCTTTATTGTTTTTTTTGTAACGGTATTATTCTTCAATTGACTTTGCCCAAAAGCTCCTACCACTGACATAAAGCCAATGCACAACAGGAGATAAAGGGTTTTCGCTTTCATTTCATAGTCATTTGTTACTATACAACGCCTTATCCATCTGAATTGTTGAGCGAATTAACGAATTTTACATTGTTTTACAAGAAATCGGCAGTACATATCATCAGCTTCTAAGAAAGAGTGGTTATTTAGATACTAAGACTTCAAATTCGGCATAACCAGCAATAGCAGTACCATCTGTTGTACGTATAGCTTGAAACTTAACATAATGAGCCTCCACAGAGGGAAACGTTTCGGTTTGTAAGATAGGATGATTCTTGATATTTGAAAAATCTCCTGTTTTCACTAAAGACCAATGTTGATTATCTAAGGAGGTGTAAAAACGATAACCAAGAATAATTCCCTTAGACCAACGCGCTTGATCGGGCAAATAGGTAAAACCACAGATCGATTGTTTAGACCCCAAGTCAAGAATTAAATTAATAGGCAATTCCTTTTGGGTCTGCATGTAAGTGGTCGATTCCTCTCCATCAAAAAGAAAAGATGGGTCGTTGCTTTTTGTTTCTTCAGTAGGAGGAAAAACACACCAATTCCGCTTATCCGAAGTGAAAAGATGAGCGGTAACCTCACTCTTATCGCCACTTATTTCATCAGCAGAGATGGCACGCACCTCAATAGGTGTTCTTACTATAAAGGGGGCCGTATAACGTTTAGAGGCGGATGTTGGATCCGTTCCATCTAACGTATAATAAAGAGTAGCCTCGGGGTCGCTGCTTCTTAAAGCAACAAATCCCTTTTGATTACGGTGTAATGTTGGTGCTACTAATAGTTTAGGAGCATTATAAACACCTATATGAGAGAGTAAAGGCACAGCTGCTGCGGATAAGATGGTAACACGTACCCCTTTTGTAGAGGTGGTTGGTAAGCGAAGAATACGCTTATAACCAATGGTGGTTTGTTGGTCTAAAACTTTCCAAGCCCCATCTAGAAGTACCTCTACTTGAAAGGAGGAAACTCGTTGACCCAAGGTTATAAACTCTTGCAACATCAGACGATTGAAAGTGATAGGTGCATCCCAATTTAGTTGAATAAATGGCTTTTTATCCTTTTCTGAGGGAACCCAATAGGTTAATCCATTATCATCTATAACTTTTTCGGGCGCAAAGTATTCATCCTCCATACGGATGCTAGAAGCGGTTACTTCCGCTGCTTTTGGAGCAAGATTATCTTTAAAATCGCGTGCAAGAATAGTTGTCATCTGCAGCATACGTTCCGATTCTATTTCATGTATCCAACCGCGCTTATCTATGGGAAAGTTCAACAACAGCGTACCGTTTCTACCCACAGATTGGTAGTAAAAATCGACTAACTGTTCTACTGTTTTTACTTTATGATCTTCAGAGGTATGATAAAACCATCCGGGACGTACAGAAACATTCACTTCAGCTGGCACCCACATATCACCGCCTTTATGCCCATAGCGCAACTCTTTGTAATGCGGATAACCATTCCAAACAGAATCTTTATAGAGCGTACTCCAGTTGGTTTGACCAACCCATCCCTCTTCATCGCCGCACCAACGACAACCAGGACCACCATCGCCAAAAATAACAGCCTTGGGTTGCAGCTTTTTCACCAACTTAAATAGACTAGGCCAGTTATAATAGGTACGTCTATTTACTTTTCTTGTTTCACGAGCACCTCCATAATAACCATCTCCTCCGTTAGCACCATCGAACCAAACTTCAAAGATGTCACCATAGTTGGTTAATAATTCAGTAAGCTGATTTCTAAAATAGGTAAGATACTTAGAGGTTCCATAATCGGCATGATTCCTATCCCAGGGAGAAAGATAGATGCCAAACTTTAATCCTGCTTGGCGACAAGCATCGGATAACTCACGCACCAAATCGCCTTTTCCATCTTTCCAAGGAGAATTCTTCACCGAATAATCGGTATATTTTGAAGGCCATAAACAGAACCCATCATGATGTTTAGCAGTGAGAATAACACCTTTTAGTCCCGATGCTTTAAATAGTTTAACCCACTGTTTACAATCTAAGTCCGTGGGATTAAAATGTTTGGCCGATACATCGCCATACCCCCACTCCACATCCATAAAGGTATTCATACTAAAGTGCACAAAAGCATATTTCTCCATCTTTTGCCAAGCCAGCTGGTTAGGAGTAGGAACGGGTCCATATGCAAGCGGAACGGAATTCCATGTTATGGAAGTTAGGGATGGTTTCACTGAGCGTTTCTGGTAAATCGATCAATTGGGATTGGAAGCGTCCAAAAGCACGACCAGCATCTTCTGCATAACTGGGCG
>JAQWAN010000252.1 GCA_028707655.1 Bacteroidaceae bacterium | reverse complement strand
GATTCTTTCTCTTGCTGTATACTTTCCTTTTTTGTGTTGAGCTTCAATTCTTCTTTCTCCTCCACCTAAACGAGCTTTTTCCCGTAGCTGGATGAGTTCTTTTACCTTATCAAGTTGGTTACTCATATGTTTTGTAGTTTATATTGTGTTTAATGATTTGTTATTTTTCGGGATGCTCACAAAGTTCTGTAAGTACTCCACCAGTAGATTTTGGATGCAGAAAAGCAATAGTTAAACCTTCTGCTCCGGAACGACCTTCCTTGTCGATTAGTCGTACTCCTTTAGATTCAACGATTTTAAGAGATTCGTTTAAGTTTTTAGTGGCATAAGCGATGTGATGCACACCCTCACCTCGTTTTTCTATGAATTTTGCAACAGTGCTATCATCAGAAGTAGGTTCAAGGAGCTCAATTTTGGTCTGTCCAATCATAAAAAAAGCAGTCTTTACTTTCTGATCTTCCACAGTTTCAATGTTGTAGCACTTTAAGCCCAATACTCCTTCATAGTAAGGTAGCTGTTCTTCAATACTTTTTACTGCAATACCGATGTGTTCAATGTGTGTAATTTCCATAATTAAATTTATTAAATAGAAGAGATACGCAATACTTCAAGTAACTCTTCGTTAATTTCTCTTTGTTTTTTTATTGCTCGTTTGAAAGGAATGTAGTCTATTTCGTTCTCATGAATTCCAATCATTACATTTCTCTGATTTTCTAAAAGTGCCTGAATAGATGCTATGCCCATACGGCTTGCCAAAATACGGTCTTGTGCAGTAGGAGAACCACCTCTTTGAAGATGTCCTAAAATTGTTACTCTAACATCATACTGTGGGTATTCTTTTTTAACTCTGTTTGCCATTTTCATGGCACCACCAGTAACATCACTTTCGGTTACAAGAACCATACTACTGCTTTTAGATTTACGAAATCCTTGTTCTATAAGTTCCCCTAACTGGTCTTTTTCAATACTAATTTCAGGAATAATTGCCGCTTCAGCTCCTGAAGCAATTGCACTGTTAAGAGCAAGAAAACCACAGTTGCGACCCATTACCTCCACAAAAAATAATCGTTCATGAGAGGTTGCAGTATCCCTTATTTTGTCCATTGCCATCATTATGGTATTCAGAGCCGTGTCATATCCTATAGTAGTGTCAGTGCCGTTAAGGTCATTGTCAATTGTAGCAGGAAGTCCAACAACCGGAATGTTAAATTCATTGGCAAAAACAGACGCACCTGTAAGAGATCCATCACCTCCAATAACAACGAGTGCATCCATGCCATACTTCTTCATGTTTTCAAAAGCGATACTACGACCCTCTGTGGTAAGAAATTCATCTGATCGAGCTGTCTTTAGAATAGTACCTCCCTGTTGAATTATGTTGCTCACACTATTAGTCTTAAACTCTTCTATCTCGTCAGAGATTAAACCCTTAAAACCTCTGTAAATACCATACGTCCGCATACCGTTTGAAATTCCGGCACGTGTTACAGCGCGTATAGCAGCATTCATCCCCGGTGCATCTCCACCTGAGGTGAGGATACCTATACTCTTTATGTTTGAGTCCATATTTACTCTAATACCTTGATTTTAATTGAGTCGCAAAGATACTTATATTTTAATAATAGTACAAAAAAAGCTGCTTTAAAAAGCAGCTTTTGAAATGTTCATTTCAGGTTTGAGTTTTGAAATGTTTTCCGCAACAGCTTGCATCTGCCACATAGGTGTTGAAGTTGCACCACAGACTCCTATGCTAATGTCATCTCTAAGAATTGCAGGGTCAATATCATCCGGAGAATGAATAAGGTAAGAATTTGGGTTTTTCTTTTTACACTCACTAAAGAGTACTTTCCCGTTAGAACTCTTCTCTCCTGCAATAAATATTATCAAATCGTGCTTTTTAGCAAATTCCTGAATATTTGGTACACGATTAGAAACCTGGCGGCAGATAGAATCAAAAAATTCAAGCTTAGCACCATTTTGCATTCGTGCCCTAATAATTTCTCCAACTTCGAAGAAGCCTTCAAGAGATTTTGTGGTTTGTGAGAATAGATTTATATCTCTTGTGAAATCAAGTTTTTCAATATCATCTTTACTCTCAATAATAATAGCCGATTCTTCTGTTTGTCCAATCAGACCATTCACTTCGGCATGCCCCTTCTTTCCATATATTACAATTTGGGTATCATCGCTTTCTCTACGCACATACTTTTTATTTATTTTCTTTTGTAAACCTAAAACTACCGGGCACGAAGCATCAATGAGTTCAATGTTATTTTGTTTCGCTATCTCGTATGTGCTTGGAGGTTCTCCATGTGCACGTAGTAAAACGCGTACATTCTTTAATTTTTTAAATTGCTCATGGTTAATTGTTATAAGTCCCATTTTCTCAAGTCGTTCCACTTCAACATTGTTATGCACAATATCTCCGAGGCAATATAGTGAGCCGTTTTTTTGTAGCTCTTCTTCTGCTTTGTTAATAGCCTTTACAACCCCAAAACAGAATCCCGACTCTTTGTCTATTTCAATTTTGTTCATTTTTTTGCTGTGATTTTATTAAACATATTCAATGCCCATTTAAGCTGTTCTTCTATACCTATTTCAGAATTATCCAGTTCAATGGCATCATCCGCTTTTATTAGCGGACTTTCTGTACGGGTAGTGTCTCTAAGATCCCTTTCTTTTACATTCTCCAAAACCTCTTCGTAAACGGCTTCGTCTCCCCTTGCTATCATTTCGTCAAACCTACGTTTTGCGCGAATTGCAGGAGAGGTTGTGAGGAATAATTTCATTTCAGCGTCAGGAAAAACTACTGTACCAATATCTCGACCGTCCATAACAACACCTTTGTCTTTTCCCATCTCCTGCTGTTGTCTAACGAGCTCCCTTCTAACAAAGCCGAGAGTGCTTACCCTGCTGGCTCCGTTTGCTACTTCCAGCGACCTAATCTCTTTCTCTACATTTTCATCATTTAAGAAAGTATCTTGACCACCGTTTATGTTGGGCTTAAATCTTATTTTTATATCTGAGATATGTTTTTTTAAAGACTCCTCGTCTATATTATCTTT
>JAQWAN010000251.1 GCA_028707655.1 Bacteroidaceae bacterium | reverse complement strand
ACCATTGAACACAACAATAATGGGGAAACAAAGTATGAACAACGGGTTCCAAAGTTTAATTAGTATAGCAGCTATTACCTTGCCTATTTTATTGAGCATACTACTACGCTATATCGTTGGAGACACTATAGGACAGATTATAATCCTACTTATAGGGTTTACCTTTGTGGCCTTTTCACATTTATGGATACGCAATATTTATCACCGTTTCATGAAACGTCGCTACGAAAATATGGAAGGATTTAGAAACTCAAAATAATAATACTATGATAACAATAGAGCATTTAAAAAAGACATACGGAGAAAAAGTAGCACTCGATATAGAGCAATACACCGTACAAGAGGGCGATTTATTAGGGCTTGTTGGGAATAATGGAGCTGGAAAGACCACTCTTTTCCGACTGTTACTCGACCTATTACGACCAGATAATGGATCGGCTAGCATTGACAATACAGATGTAAGCATGAGTGAAGAATGGAAAAAAACCACTGGTGCATATATCGATGATAGCTTTCTTATTGACTACCTCACACCTGAAGAATATTTCTATTTTGTGGGAAAAATGTACAATCTAACTAAAGAAGAGATTGATGAACGTTTAGTACATTATGAACAATTTATGCACAACGAGATTATTGGTCAGAAAAAGTATATACGTAACTTCTCGGCAGGTAACAAGCAAAAAATTGGTATTATTGCTGCCATGCTTCATGAGCCAAAACTACTCATCTTAGATGAACCTTTTAATTTCTTAGACCCTAGCTCTCAATCCGCTATAAAACATTTGCTAAAAGAGTATAATGAGCGTACCCATGCAACCATCTTAGTCTCTAGCCATAATCTAAATCACACTGCAGAGATTTCAAAACATATTGTGTTGTTAGAAGATGGAAAAATCATACGCGATATAGATAATGCTCAACAAACAGCTGAAAAAGAGCTAGAAGACTACTTTGAAATAAGAAAAATATCACCAGAAAGTGTTGATACTTTAGAAAATAAGTTGTAAATTTGCAGCCATTATTCCATGTTGGGTAGATAAGTAAGAAGTATAATTCTTCACCTTACTGGAGAAAATCGTATAATAAAGAAAAAATGTACGTAATTGTAGAAATTAACGGTCAACAGTTCAAAGCTGAGGCGGGCAAAAAATTATTTGTTCACCATATTCAGAATGCAGAGTCTGGAGCCGTAGTTGAATTTGAAAAAGTTTTGTTGGCAGACAACGATGGCACAGTAACGGTAGGAGCTCCTATCATTGAGAGTGCAAAAGTAGTTTGTGAAGTTGTATCTCCATTAGTTAAAGGAGATAAAGTTCTTATTTTCCATAAGAAAAGAAGAAAAGGATACAGAAAACTAAACGGACACCGTCAACAGTTTACAGAGTTAATGATCAAAGAAGTTGTTGCATAGTTCATAAAGTAATTAGAAAAAATGGCACATAAAAAAGGAGTCGGTAGTTCTAAGAACGGCCGTGAATCACAAAGCAAACGATTAGGTGTAAAAATATTTGGTGGAGAAGCTTGCGTTGCAGGTAATATCATTATTCGCCAAAGAGGCACTGAGTTCCACCCAGGTTTAAACATGGGAATGGGTAAAGACCACACTCTTTACGCATTAGTAGATGGAATAGTAGAATTTAAGGTTGGTAAGAATGATAGACGTTTTGTTTCTATCTTACCTGTTGCAGAAGTTACCGAAGCGTAACCAAAACATATTTAAGAAAGAGAGTTCACTTAGTGAGCTCTTTTTTTTATGCCCTACCGTTTTGTAGAATAGGAGATAGCCACTTATTAAAAGATAAGACCTGCTGAAAAAACGGACAAAAAAAAGCCGCTTTAGAAAAATCTAAAGCGGCTCATATTTTAATTGATATTAATATACCTTAGAAAGGTCTGCATTTGCATTCAAGTACCAATCTTTTGCCTCAGCATTACCAGAGGAAACCCATTGTACAAAGAGAGGATAAGCCTCAGTAATAACCACCTTTTCTTGTGGATAGCGGAATTCTTCACCTGGTGCATTAGCAACCATAACTCCCCAAACATAATTGGTTTCACTTGTATAATAAGTACCAGACGATTTATCACGTGATGTGTTAAACAAATCCATGTTGGCCTTATCCGTTGGATTATAGCCACTCAAATGAACCTCAGTTCTATTTGATACATCTTTGACTAAGAAGAAATTCAATTGGTCAATAGCTAAATCTGCTTGCATCACTTGACTAGCACCAAAGCTAAGTTCTATTTCATTAACAACAGAAGCTACAGGTGTTACATTCTTATAGGTGTTAACTGTTATATAGTTTTTACTTCCGTTCAATGCATAGTGAACATCTTCAGTAATTGGCACCACAACTTTTGTTTGTCCCTGTTCTCCACCAGAAGCGTCTAACGAGAAGACTTCTCCATTCAGATATCGTGGGGTTGTACCTAAATCGGTTACACCAGACAATGCACTTTTAGCAATATCATCTAGCTGCAAACCTAACGCCATATTCAATCTGGAACCTACACCTCTTAATGTAGTAGTAACCTTCAATTTGCTTACGTAGTCTGCATCTTGTAACTCATAGGATATCTGTACATTAAAAACACAATCATTCAAGTCATAATCACCATAACTAGGCCATAAATCTTCAAAAAGGAAGGTATATACGGTAGCATTCTCTACCCAAATAGGATAAGTTGGTGATGGTGTAGGATTAATAGCAGGTGCATTATTACCAGTACCATTACATCCACTTGCAGCAATTTCTAAAGTTGCTTCTGCAGCATTTACAACGGTAGTTTTATTAGCTAGCTTAACATATTTACTGCTATAAGCAATACCTTGTTCTGCATATACTTGGATGTTATTCTTAATATGCAATCCACCCCAACCAGCTACAATCTCGTTCAAATGAACTAAAGCTGTTAGTGACTCACTAGAATCTGAAGCATCAAGATTATTTCCATAAACAAAGTTAGCTTCTCCAGTTACATGTAAAATACCATGATAATCTATACTAATGGTTGAACCATTCATTTTCAAATCTTTAGCTTTTATCATAGCCTCTCTACC
>JAQWAN010000250.1 GCA_028707655.1 Bacteroidaceae bacterium | reverse complement strand
ACACGATTACCTAATAATTTCTCCACCTGTTTTAACACACCTCTGTCCCCCACTATTGTAAGGCGATCGCCCACCTGTAACACCAAATCGGGCATTGCAAGCAACTCTACACCACCACGGTCAACGCGACTAATATTCACACCATACTGATTGCGTAACCGCAACGAGCCCAATCGTTTACCATTTAATTCATGACGAGTAATTAAAAAACGTTGCGACATCAATTGACTATCTAAGGTGTTCCAATCAATATCACTACGATTCCAGTTCTCCACATCGTTTGAACCAAAAAGAACCGTTAAAGCCGACAAATCGGCTTTCTGTATAGCAACCAAAACACGATCTTGTGGTTGCAACTGCATATCAGAACGAGGTATTATTAGCTTATCGTCGCGCCATATTCTAGAAATCACAAATTTTGCAGGGGCTAATTTTGCAATAGCCTGTATTGTCAGTCCATATATAGCTGGATTTAGGATATGAAAAGAGGTGATATATGCTTTATGTTCATCCTCAACTGGAGCAGCTGTAAAAGTAGAGCTATGTTTAAAAAATAGGCGTAAGATAGACATACCCAAAATAACACCAACAACCCCTAAGGGATAGGATATAGCGCACCCTAAAGCAGGCGAATTGGGATCAACATTCATCTGGGTTAGCGTTTGCTGTGCTGCTGCCAAGGCTGGCGTATTTGTTGTAGCACCACACATAATACCCACCAAATCAGGAAGTTCTATGGTTGTTACAAAGCTTAAAGCTATCGTAAAGATAGTACCTAATGCAACGACTAATAGGGCCAACAGATTGAGTCGAACGCCGCCATGTCTAAACGAGTTAAAGAATCCAGAACCAACCTGCAATCCCAACGCATAAACAAAAACAACCAATCCAAAGCTCTCTGCATATTCCAGCATTGCAGCATCTATACTAAAGCCCAAATGGCCAAAAAAAATCCCTACAAAAAAGATAAACGTTATCCCTAAAGATATTCCGCCAAAGCGTAATTTACCTAAGCCAAGCCCTAGAGCAGAGATTAGAGAAAGTACAACAACAGCCTGCAAGGCCGAGTGCACTGTAAAGAGTGTAGTAATCCAATCCATCTATATCATTGATTATATCCGCTGCAAAGATAATAATAATAAAGGTCTGCAAAGAGATTGTTTTGCAGTTTATACAAACAATTTACGGCAACAACAATCTCTGACCTACAATAAAGACAACATTGCAAACATACTGTTTGCCGTCTACCCCTACAAAACCGTCACTTCATCTATAAAGAACCAACAAGGATGTCCTACACCATAATGCCAAGTTGGACACTCCTTTGTAGCAACCACATCAATCTTAATATAACGCGCTTTAATTGGCGTAGCAAGTGTGGAACGAACGCCTTTAAATTTAACCTGTACCGATCGGTCCTCCTCCAACGTATGCACCTCTATAAGTGTATAATGGATACCATCCTCTGAATAGGAATAAGTAACCTCCTTAGGAAACAAAATCCACTGTCCTAATTGATGTAAGAAATCGGATGTAACACTATGTATCGTTTGCGTTGTTTCTAAATCGATAACCATAGAAGCATCTATGCCCTCCCATCCAATCCAACTCTCTACAAACGTAGAGCCACCAAAAAGGCCATCCGTTAGAGTGGTTGCTGGTTTATTAGCATAGCCACCAGTAGGTGGTGTGATATATTTCACTGCTTTACCTAAAGCAATACTTTTGTACTTGGAGGGTAGAAAGCGCTCGCGATATAAACTACAATAATCTACTGGAGAATTACTACGTTCGTTGAGCGTAGGTATATCATACTCCTTTACACGTTGCTCAAACAAGTCAAGGTCTCTCTTGATCTGTTCAATATCTTTTACCGATTCAGTACGTGCCAGTTCTAAGGCAGAATATTGAAGTGTTAGTCGCTGTATTCGCACACGTTTCAACAAAACAGCATCAGCCTTTACCGCTTCCTCTGCAGCATCAAAAAGCTGATTATACAACTTCATAAGGGCCGGTTTCAACACATCCTGTTTAAACGTAACCGGAGAGTCATAAATCCATAAAGCCGTAGTACTGCCCAACAATGCCCCCTCCATGGTACGAATATAACGGTATAAATAGGGAGCAGCAGCTCCATAATAACCAGCTAGGAAATGATGCATCAATGCATCCACATCCGCATTGGTATTCCATAATAACTTTGCCACAAGATAGGCACGTAGTTCCGAGAAATTGCCCCCCTTACTTCCAGCTATTTGCGAAAAATGCATCGTAGCATTATGCTTCTTAAAGAGTTGCATATTAGCTTGTAGCACATGAAAATTGGGAAATGGAGAAAGATAATTATCGAAATTAATACCATAATCCCAAACAAATATATTCTTTGTGATAGCAGACCATCCCTCAAGAGCCTTCACAAACTCCTGACCAGACACATTATCAGTAAGCGGTACTTCGCGTTTACAGTCAATATCGCATAGCATGATGTTCACATTTGGCAATGGTTTAACATGCTTAGGCGGATTCATGGTAAAGATATAAGCCAATGTAGAAAACTCCTTATCCGGAAAACGAGTAGCTAATTTATTTAAGAAATGGATAAAATTGCCAGATATAGCCCCCTCATATTTCTCAACAGCACTACATTTTTCACATCTACAGTGTGTAAAATTACCATCATTTTGGCTCACAGAAATCATAGTCTTACCCGGATTGGCTTTAAAAATAGAATCGATACGCTGTGCCACCACCTCAAAGAGTTCAGGGTTAGTTAAACACCACTGAGTCGCTTTTCCCGGATGGCGTTTACCATTGTAATAAGCATAATATTCAGGATGAGTTTTCCCATACACACTAGCAGGAAGAAGACGGTCAAAAGTATGCACCCAGTAGGTTGCTGCAAACATCTCCTTTGGTTCCTCTAAACGGAACCATGTTTTATAAAGAGAATCACCCGTTGGCGGAATTAATTTAAGTTGATAAATATGAGTAAAAAGTTGTACATGTCGCTGATTTTTAGTAACTTAGTGGTGATTAAAACATTAAGTTCAAACCATCGTATGTACAACCTTTATGCA
>JAQWAN010000249.1 GCA_028707655.1 Bacteroidaceae bacterium | reverse complement strand
AGGAGCTATCGCAGCATCACGTTGAAAAAGCAGAAGGAGCTCCTTACATTCATTAGCAGTAGAAACAACATGCACAGCTGCTACATGCGAGAGCTCTCGCAAAGCCAACGTACTATCTAACATGGGAGAGAGCTTAACTAATACGGAACGGGCTTTCTGCAATAGGAGAGGAGCTAGCTGACTAATATCGGGGGTACAATCGCTTATGGCCACACATTTTGCGCCTTTCTCACTCCTACGGGCGGGGTCGAGATAGATGGTATCTACCACGGGAGAAGCAGAGAGGTGCTCTACTGCATCACCAGGGGATACGGTGATGGAGGTAAGACCTAACTTAGCAAAGTTATGCGTGGCTATGGCACAGAGATGTTGCTGCTGCTCTACATAGGTGGTCTGCGCAAAAGAGGCAGAGAGAAAAGCACAGTCGATACCAAATCCTCCTGTTAGGTCTAGCAAGGTGGTGCCACGTACTAAAGAGGCTTTATAGCGTGCTGTCCACTCCGAGGAGCATTGCTCCAACGAGATATGGGGTGGGTAAAGCAGCCCATCAGTAGCTGCCCATGTGGGTAGCTTATCGTGCATCGCTTGTCGTGCAGCAATCTGTTGAATAGCAAAAGTGAGGTCAACATCGGTTGGTTTACCCGCTTGGAAAGCGAGCTTAGTGGGATTCTCTTCTCGATGTGTGGCTATAAAATTTAATGTGGCTGCATTTGGATGTTTCATACTAGTTGATTTTCAATAAAACACGTAGCACAAACCAAGCATGATAAGCACAGGTGGAGAGGCAACCGTAGTGTTTACACATAATTTGGAAACGCTCTAACAGAGAAGCACGATGATGCTGTGTGGTAAGTCCCTCATGGAGATAAGAGACCAGGGTGAGATGGGTATTGAACATATAGGTACTTTGCTTCATTATCCGAATACACCAATCAAAATCGGCTGAATAACGATAACGAAGGTCGTAGGGTACTATCTTATCGCGATGTACCCAAAACGATTGGTGACAGACTAGCATGCCCTGCTGAAAACTTTTCCACGTTAAGGTGTTGGGGGCAGAAAGACGACGCATACCGATATAGTGGCCTTGATTATCTACTAGTTGCGTCTGGCCATAGAGAATATCGGGAACAAGGTCGGCAGGCAGGGTAGCACATAAACGGGTCAATAGATGGGCGTCTACAAACGTATCTCCAGCATTTAAAAAACAGACGTAATCGCCCGTCACCATTCGCATGGCCTTGTTCATAGCATCATATAATCCATTATCTGGCTCCGAGAGAAAATGGGTGACCACTGCCCTATTATTGGCTATATAGGAGGCTGTACCATCGGTCGAAGCACCATCTACCACAATATATTCAATGGCGGTATAGGTCTGCTCGGCCACACTGGCTACGGTCTTCTTTAAATCGGACAGCGCATTATAGGTGACGGTTATAATAGATAATACTGGCGTTTTCATAGACTATCTACGGCATCATTTGTGTATAGAGTTCCATATATTTTTTAGCTATATGTGCTTGATTATAATGTAAATGTGTTTTTTCTACCGCATTGGCAGATAACTCCTTATAGTGATCGTTAGTTAACACCCAATGAATGCCCTTAGCTAAATCGTTAGACGATTGCAGCGTGGCGACATAACCATTCTCTTTATGGTCTATCATCTCGGAGATGCCTCCTACATTAAAACCTACACAGGGAATACCGCAAGCCATTGCTTCCATAATGGTATTGGGCAGGTTCTCTTGCAGCGAAGGGGTAACAAAAACATCCACTGCATTATAGAGTTTCACTAACTCTTTCTCCTCCTTACAATAACGAATGGCATACACGGGGAAGGGGAATTGTTGTTCGGCCCACTCCGACTCTTCACCAATTACCACTACACCATATTCTTTGGCAAGCGAAGGATGTAGATCGACTATTCTCTGACAGGCTTCTATGAGGTATTGGATGCCTTTACGTTTGTCGGTCACTTTGAGCGAGGTGAACAAAATCAATTTCTTTTCTTGTGGCAAACGATATTTCTCGCGCACCTTCCAACGATCCATGGGATGATAAAGCTTCACATCAATGGGATTGGCAATAGCGGTGATCTGTTTTCCCTCTAGGAGTTTACTCTGTTGTGCTTGTTGCTCTAACCAATGACTACAGGTTACAAAGGAGATTGTACTCTTCCCAATGATTTCTAATTTCTTTTTGAATACTTGATAAGAGAGGTCGTGCGCTGCAGCTCCTTTATATAAAAGGGGACAGCTGTGGCAATGGGTATGAAACAAGTCACAAGCCTCCGAATGATGACAGATGCCTGTACAGGGCCACATATCGTGCATGGTCCAGACAATGGGTTTGCCCGTTGCTATTATTTTCTGTAAGGATTTTAAGGAGAGAAAACCTTGATTCACCCAATGTAGATGAATAACATCGGCTGCTAGAAAAGCGGGGTGGGTAGTGATATCTACACCAACATTTGCTATATCTACCTCAAAAACATGAGATCGACTCAAATGGTTATGAAAAAATATAACAAAACGTTCCCAGAAAAAATTCCACGAATGTTTCCAACTCTTAGGGAAAGCGATTACTTCATTAGCTGTGGTTTGCTTGTCAAAAACTAACATTTTGGCTTTTACACCACATTTCCGTAACGCTTTCATCAATCGGTTGGCTGCGATGGCAGCCCCACCAATACGTTCAGATGTATTGACAATTAATATACGCATATTTCTTTATTTTGCTACAAAGATACAATCATTCCCTCTACTCTACCTATTTTCGCTTAAGAATCTTTCGATAACCCCATCTTAGTAGGCCTCCCAAAAGGGTATAACGGATACCAAAATTATGAAAAGCGGCGGGATACAGGGCTTCTATGGTTGGGTCTTTGGCTATTGTACACTTCTCTACGGTGATGGGATGGGGCCAAACGGCTCTATCGTAGGTATAAGAACCAATCCACTTAGAGAGTTTAAAATGGGTGCCTTGATAGAGACCTATGTTACGCACCAAGGTATTGGTAGGGGTTAGACAGAGTCCTTTTTGTTTGTAGATCTGTATCTCCCAACAGATATCCCAAGGGATGGGAGTAGCATCTA
>JAQWAN010000248.1 GCA_028707655.1 Bacteroidaceae bacterium | reverse complement strand
GTAAAAAACCGGTATGGGTCCACCAATGAGATTGGTGTTTTCGAAATGGTACAAAATGGACTGCAGGAAGTTCAGAACCCATCTCTTATGATGCTGTCAGGCAGACCATCGGGAGTATCCGGCACATGTGTAGCTTGTGTTATGGAAGGTACGCGCCCGATTTTAGCCGAAGTACAGGCACTCGTTTCTAAAACTGGCTTTGGTACCCCGCGAAGAATGTCTACGGGATTTGATAACAATCGTACGGCGTTGTTGTTAGCAGTACTTGAAAAACGCGGAGGATACTTTTTTGGAAATCTCGATGCTTATGTCAATGTTGTTGGTGGACTTCGCTTGGACGAGCCTGCCGCTGATCTGCCGGTTGCTATGGCATTAGTGTCCAATTTACTCGATATTGTAATACAGAATGATATTGCTGCATTTGGAGAAATTGGACTAGCAGGAGAAGTACGTTCGGTCAGCAGTATTCAACAGCGTGTTAATGAAGCATATCGATTGGGTTTTACAACCTGCATCATTCCAAAACACTGTTTAAAATTAGTTAAGACCAGTGAGATGGAAGATCTTAATTTGATTGGTGTAGAAAACATATCACAAGCGGTCTCTGTCATCCGATAAATCGGCATATGGGTCGGTATGAGTGAAATAGCCACAGCCTCCATTTTCACAGTTTGTAATGTAAGTGATCTTATCAAGTGCACAATAGCCTTGTTGCTGATAATAGCAGTCTTTATCACATGGAATCAGATGAATTCTCGATTCATTATTTGACATATTCGTACACCTTCCTAAATTAAAGTTTTAATCTCATAGCTATCATAACCGTTTGACAGCCAAATCATTCTTTTGCAATCAGAATAAATCTTCTATTGCGGCAGAAACTAACCTCGTGAAATGAGATTAGTTTTTTAACTAAAATGGGGTGATTTTTTGGGATTCAGACGAATAGCAGCTCTGCTGCTGGCCGTAGGTTCTTTTGGTGTGGCTGCCGCTATGCCGGCAGCGGTAATCAAGTATATACCAACCGTAACCTGCATTACGCCGCAGCCGATGCTATATGAAAAGAGGATTAACGCAAGTGGTACAATAGAAGCAAATAAAATAAAAGAAATCTATCTTGAAACTCCTGTAATTGCAAAATCAGTAAATGTTTCCGTTGGTGATTACGTTAAAAAAGACCAGATACTTGCTACTATTGATACACAACTTACCAAAAGTATCGTAAAAGAAAGTATACCATCCCAGGAACTTATAAATCTTTTCTCAGAGGATCTTCACCAGGCTGCAAACTTGACAAGCCTTTATTCGGCATTGCAGTCATCTGCTTTTGGAGCTAATATTGGATCTTTAGAAGATTTGGTAACTTCAGCATATGGAACTGCAGCAGAACCCGTTACGCCTAATTCATACATCTATATCCCGGAAACTATTACGGCACCAATGGAAGGTGTGGTGACTTGTGTGGAGGTTAAAAACGATGTATTATCTCGTACAGCAAAGCCACTGGTCACCATTTCAGACACCAGCAGCTATATGGCTATGGTAACTGTAGGGGAGTCCTATAGTTCTGATATTCAAATCGGAGATCGGGCAATCATTACTGGAACAGGGTTTTCGGATAAAAGTTATGAAGGACATATCAGTAAAATTTATCCTGTTGCTAGAAAAGCATCGGGCGTAGCCGTACCAGAAACGGTTGTAGATGTAGAAATCGCAATTGATAATCCGGATGAATCTTTAAAAGCAGGTTTCACTGCAAGAGCAGAGATTATAACGAATTCAAGGCGAAATATGCTTACGATCCCTTATGAAGCAATTCAGCAGGATGAAAATAATGTAGAATATGTTTATATTGTACAAGACTCGAAAGCAGTTCGCAGAGACATTAAAACGGGGTTGGAACTGCTGGAAGGTGTTGAGGTTACGGATGGGCTGGTAGAAAATGAATTACTGGTATCCAATGCTTCTTCTATTAAAACTGGAGTTCGAGTCCGTTTGCTAAGGGGGTGAGCTTATGCTGACGGATAGTTTGATTTGCAGTTTTCGAAATCTTGGAAGAAAGAGAATTCGAAGTTTCTTAACAATTTCAGGTATTGCAATTGGGGTAGCTTCTGTTGTTGTAATTGGATCCATTGGAGAAATTGGCAAAGATACCATTAATCGGGAATTAAGCTCACTGGGACTAGGAAGCGTTACTATCAGTACTGATAAAAAATTCACAAACATAAAGATGACCGAAGAAGATTTAGCACTAATTCGTAAAACACCTTGTGTACGCAGTGCAACACCAATCGTAGTGGATTACAGCAGTGTCCGTATGCGGGGGCTGGTTGCAAATACTGTTTTATGGGGATTAGATAATACCAACAGTCAAATCATTTCGTTAGCACCAAAGTATGGGCGCATGCTCAATCAGACTGACTTGGTAAGTGCTGCGAATGTATGTGTAGTTGATACGAATATGGCAAAATTGTTCTACCATAGAGAAAATATAGTTGGTAAATATCTTGACGCAATGATAGGGGGCAGCTATGTAAATTTGAAAATTGTAGGCGTAGCATCCTCAGGTGGAAATATACTGCAAAGTATGGTTGGAGACGTAATTCCATCTTTTGCATATGTACCTTATACTACTTTACAGCGTTATAAAGGGGAGTCTACTTTTAGTCAGATAGCTGTTACTATGCGCAATAAAGACACTATTGATTCTGCAGCGGAGCAGCTTACCGCGATTATGAATCGTTCACACAATTTGGACCGTGGGTTTAAAATAGATAACATCTCGGAACAGCGCGATACTTTAAATAATATGCTCGGTATTGTAACAGTGGTACTATCTGCTATAGCTGCTGTATCATTAGTTGTTGCAGGGCTAGGGATTATGACGGTAATGATCGTTTCTGTGAATGAACGTACACGGGAAATCGGAATAAAAAAATCAATTGGAGCTACAAAAAGTATTATTATGACAGAGTTTTTAATTGAAGCGTTTACGATTTCATTGATTGGAAGTATAATGGGTGTTGCTATCGGTTTATCACTTATTTGGTTAGGATGTACTATTATGCAGATTCCTATGTTAGTTGACATGAATTTGTTATTATACAGCGTAGCAATATCCGTGATAGTCGGAATGATCTTCGGGGTTTATCCGGCAACAACT
>JAQWAN010000026.1 GCA_028707655.1 Bacteroidaceae bacterium | reverse complement strand
CTCTCTTTTTTATAGACAGGAAGCACAACCTCAATTTTTGTCTCTTTCTCCTGATGTATTGCACCAATTGTACCACAAAATGGGTTGCTCTTCTTGCTGGGCCTAAAAGCGCCTAAACCTGTTGACTGAAAAGAGCAAGCGTCATAGGCTCCAATATTTCCGCAGCCAGCTGCAAACAAAGCACTTTTTAGCCTTTCTGCGTAATCGACTGGCACATAGGTAACTAGTTTGTACAGCATATCATTCTTAGCATCTAAAATACGAACATCTTTTAGTCCTATTTTTTCCGCCATTTTGTAGCTGACTCCCCCACTAACATTGTCTAGATTGGTGTGTGCAGCATACAGAACAATATTATGTTGTATAGCCTTCATGATGGAACGCTCTATATAATCTTTTCCCGTTAATGACTTATATCCCTTAAAGATTAAAGGATGGTGAGAAATGATTACATTACAACCCTTATTGATGGCTTCATCAATAACAGCTTCCGTTACGTCTAGACACAACAAAGCCCTTGTTGCTTCCATCTCTGTAATTCCAATTTGCAAGCCGGAATTATCAAACCCATCTTGCAAAGGCAGAGGTGCGAACCGCTCAAGGGCACTAACTATCTCCTTTATTTTCATAAAAAAAAATTATCTGTTGCAAAGTTAGACATATTTAATGTAAGCATCAAATAATTGGTAGTAAAAATAGAGATAGCGGTCAATTAGTTTTAAAAAGTGACATTAAATTCGATACTACCATAGGTATTGCTGAATGGTACCACTTCATTTCTGATTTTTTTGGAGTAATAATGGATTGTATAGGCTAAGCTTAAATTATCTATTTTATAGTGGAGCCCCACTTCTCCCTGTATTTGAAAAGGCGTAATTGGATAAGTTATTGGGCTGTTATTATTGAGAAAGGAGCCCTGTATTGTTGCATTATAAAGTGCGTATCCCACTTCTAATTTTGTTTGAATAAATAGCTCCGATCGTTTTTTCTCTTTTGTAGATATATTATTCAGCTGTGTATGGTATGCAATGGAATTGGAAAGAGGCTGCAATTTAAGTAGTCCAATTCTACCATAAAGTCCTGTAAATAGATCTGTAAAGATGGTACCCATGCGTAACTGATTTGTCCAGTGTAGGTCGGCATAACGTCTGCTAGCTAAATGCTTTGAGAACATTGTATTTAGATTTAAAACAAACGCATTAGCTATTTGATAATCCCAGCCATTCATTTTCCGAAGATGATGTAGCACATGGATAGCCTCTTGTATCTCCCTACCAAATGCCTTTTTCCCAATGACACCTAGTTGTAGTTGCAGTTTGATAAGGTTTCCGTTTTTGTAGTTGTTTTGTAGTGCAAATGCTCCGTAGAGATAAGCTGCATAGGGTCGGTCGTGTTCCGATAGAAGAAGCACAGTAGCTTTGTAGGGATTATAAATTTGATGTCCCACTTGCATCTCAAAAATCTGTTTAAGAAGGTGCTCACTTCTTTTTGTGGATAAATACCGATAATTCAGATAGAATCCATTGGTATAGTATCTATCTCTAAAGAGAGAAACATATAGATCATTGTCCGTTATAAACCCTATTTCATGTTTATCTGGCTTTCCTTGTGCCAATAGGTCAAGATTACTCCAGCTAAAAATCAGGGTAATAAGAAGCAATACTAGATTTCTCATGCTTTAAAATTTAGAAAACAAAAAGGTGCTTAAAAGTTTCCTCTTAAGCACCCCGTTATTTTAGTTCACTTTTATCGTTTTTGGAGTAATTAATAAGCACGTGCAAACATCACTCTACGAGCAGATGGTTTACCTGTTACCATACATTTCCCCGGTGTTTTATCCCCATCAAGTGGAATACAACGAATAGTAGCCTTTGTTTCATTTTTAATTAACTCTTCCGTTTCTGGTGTGCCATCCCAATGTGCCATTAAGAATCCACCCTTTTCTATCTCTACTTTGAACTCATCGTACGATTCTACGTTACGTGTACTTTTTGTTCTAAAGTCTAATGCTTTTTGATAGATATTTGCTTGAATCTCCTCGAGTAGATTGAAAACATATGCTTCAATATTATCACAAGAAACGGTCTCTTTCTCTAGGGTATCTCTACGCATTACTTCCATCGTGTTGCTTTCCAAGTCGCGTCCACCCATAACTAATCGTACAGGCACCCCTTTTAGTTCATATTCTGCAAATTTGAAACCAGGACGTTTGTTATCCGAATTATCATATTTCACAGAAACGCCCATGGATTTTAATTTAGCAACAATACCAGACACCTTTTCGTTAATCAAGCCAAGTTGCTCCTCGTTACGATAGATAGGAACAATCACCACCTGTATAGGAGCTAATTTAGGAGGTAAAACCAAACCATTATCATCTGAGTGAGACATAATTAATGCGCCAATTAAACGTGTAGAAACGCCCCAAGAAGATGCCCATACATAGTTCATCTTGTTGTTTTTGTCTACAAACTGCACATCAAAAGCTTTCGCAAAGTTTTGACCTAAGAAATGAGAGGTACCACTTTGAAGTGCCTTGCCATCTTGCATCATAGCTTCAATTGTATAGGTATCTAAGGCACCAGCAAATCGTTCTGTTGCCGATTTCACACCTTTTACCACGGGTACAGCCATAAAGTTTTCTGCAAAGTTACTATATACATTAATCATCTTTACAGTTTCCTCCTCTGCCTCTTCGCGTGTAGCATGAGCCGTGTGTCCCTCTTGCCATAAGAACTCAGAAGTACGCAAGAACAAGCGTGTACGCATCTCCCAACGCATTACATTTGCCCATTGGTTGCACAAGATAGGAAGATCTCTATATGAATTAATCCATTTTTTATAGGTACTCCAAATAATCGTTTCAGAGGTAGGACGAATAATAAGTTCCTCCTCTAGTTTTGCAGCGGGGTCCACAATGATGCCCGATCCATCTTCTGCATTTTTTAAGCGGTAGTGTGTAACAACAGCACATTCCTTAGCAAAACCTTCCACATGTTCTGCCTCTTTGCTCAAATACGATTTAGGAATTAATAAAGGGAAATAAGCATTCTCATGTCCAGTTTCCTTAAACATGTCATCTAGTGCACGTTGCATCTTCTCCCAAATAGCATATCCATAAGGTTTGATCACCATACAACCCCTTACTGGCGATTGTTCTGCTAAATCTGCCTTAACCACTAATTCATTATACCATTGAGAATAGTTTACGCTTCTCTTTGTAAGCCCTTTTAATTCTTTTGCCATTGCAATATTATCTTATATTATATTTTTTATTCGAAGTTGCAAAATTACAACATTTGTTGAAAACATTGAAGTCTAGAAGCATAAAAGATGCTATTCAACTACTTTTATCTTTCCGTTAAAACAGCTTCTATTAAAACAAAGTACGTTTGATAGCCGAATTTTCAATAATCTTATCATAAATAATCTTCGTTAGCCAAACATCATAATGTGCATCATGCAGTTTTGTGCTATCTAGTTCAATTCCTAATTCGCGTGCCACAGTCTCCTGTTTAAAGTTTCTCATAGATGCTCTTTTATCCATTAAAAACAGTGTGGAGAGTACCATTACATCTATGGAATTAACCCAAAACCAAGAGTAGAAATAGTTATCGTTGTTTTGTACAAAAAAAGCTTTAAAGAATGCATTATCGAATGAGCTATTATTATACCCTACTAGAAAAAACTTATCTTTCTTATCAAACTTATCTATATATTTAGCAAGAAGATTTGTGAGCTCCAAATAAACCTCGTTCATGGGTGGATAAGCTTTAATCTGTTCGCTAGTAACATTGCATACGGCAAGTGCTTCCTCCTCTATTAGACAACTCTCGTGGGGTCTGACAAAGAAATTAAATTTTTCTTTGCTTTCGCCATCAATTACTATCTCACCACTTATTTGGTGAATACCGTTCTTCCAATATCTTACTCCTGTTGTTTCTAGATCGTAGAATAATAATTTCATTTTTATTGCATGTTTAGGATTAAAAAAACTCTTATCCTCTATAATAAATCGTTTTTGGGAGATCTTCTTTTAAAAGCGATCGTCCACACTTCACAAAATTAGTATTTTTTGATAAATCTATCCGTTTACAGCAATAATATTTTAACTTTGTAAAAAAAAACGAGGTATTACTATGATTGTTTGTATAGCAGAGAAACCAAGTGTAGCGAAAGATATTGCAGATATTCTGGGAGCACGTTCTAGAAGAGATGGATATTATGAAGGAAATAACTATCAAGTGACATGGACCTTTGGTCATCTTTGTACGCTAAAAGAACCACATGACTATTCTGCCAATTGGAAACGTTGGAGCCTAGGTAGTTTACCCATGATTCCCCCACGTTTTGGTATTAAGCTTATTGATGATACTGGAATCATCAAGCAGTTTAGTGTGATTGAACAGTTAATGAAAAAAGCAGAATATATTGTTAACTGCGGTGATGCTGGACAAGAGGGAGAATTGATTCAGCGCTGGGTTATCCAAAAAGTTGGTGTCACCTGTCCTGTTAAACGGTTATGGATCTCTTCACTTACAGAAGAAGCTATTCGAGAAGGCTTTTCAAAGTTGAAAGACCAATCTGAATTTAATCCACTTTACGAGGCCGGCCTAAGCCGAGCAATAGGCGATTGGCTCTTAGGGATGAATGCTACCCGTTTATACACTGTAAAATATGGCAATAACAAGCAGGTAATCTCTATTGGACGTGTACAAACCCCCACATTAGCGCTTATTGTAAATCGT
This sequence comes from Bacteroidaceae bacterium, assembly GCA_028707655.1. Taxonomy (GTDB): domain Bacteria; phylum Bacteroidota; class Bacteroidia; order Bacteroidales; family Bacteroidaceae; genus JAQWAN01. The sequence goes on along the minus strand of JAQWAN010000026.1, from coordinate 8,435 downwards.
CAACTCGAGATTGAGCATTTTGTTCCAACCCCTTACTGGGAGTTAAAAACCACTTATCGTGCTACTAGTTTTTCCGCAACAAAAGGGCGTTTTTCTTCGAAAGAAGAGGGACTTGATTTCTTGTCAAACGTAAAAGAATATCCGTTTGTGGTTACAGATATCTCCTCCAAAAAAGGAACAGAACTGCCTCCTCGTTTATTCGATTTAACCTCTCTTCAAGTAGAGTGTAATAAGACCTTTGATTATTCTGCGGATGAAACTTTACGACTTATTCAATCGCTCTATGAAAAGAAATTCACCACTTACCCTCGTGTAGACACCACTTTTCTAACAGATGACATCTATCCTAAATGTCCAACCATTTTAAAGGGATTAAAAGATTTTGAATCGTATACCGCTCCACTTTTTAAAAAGAAATTGCCTAAATCAAAGAAAGTCTTTGATAATGCTAAAGTGACAGACCATCATGCCATTATTCCAACGGGTATACCTGCTGTGAACCTCTCTGAGATGGAAAATAACGTGTACAATCTAATTGTTCTCCGTTTTATTGCTGCTTTTTATCCCAATTGTTCCTTTTTAACAACTACAGTATTGGGCGATGTCAATGCCATTCCCTTTAAAGCAACAGGCAAACAGATAACTTCTCCTGGTTGGAAAGTTGTTTTTAATGAAACGCTGACCGATAAATCGGCAGAAGCCACATTACCCAATTTTGTTAAAGGAGAAAGTGGTCCGCACGAACCCGAATTAGCAGAAAAAACCACACAGCCCCCTAAAGCCTTTACAGAAGCAACATTATTACGTGCCATGGAGACTGCAGGAAAACTAGTAGAGAACGATGAACTGCGAGATGCATTAAAAGAAAATGGTATTGGTAGGCCCTCCACACGTGCAGCCGTTATTGAAACCCTGTTTAAAAGACACTACATCAATAAAGAGAAAAAGCGACTTGTTGCTACACAAACCGGTATAGAATTGATACAACTGATCCATGAAGACCTACTTAAATCGGCTGAGTTAACCGGTATTTGGGAAAAGAAACTGCGTGAGATTGAGAAAAAACAATATGATGCACATGTCTTTATTGAAGAGCTTAAAGAGATGATTAAGGAAACCGTATATAGTGTACTTAGTGATAATACAAATCGACATATTACCATTGAAGAGCAGAAAAGCTCTCTCCAAGAAAAGAAACCAAAGAAAGCTAAAAAGGCAAAGAAAAAAACGGTAACACCTAAAAAAGAGACGAAGAAGAGTACAGCAGATACTGCCGTACAAACCGATACAGCTACTAAACCCCTCCAAGAGGGCGATACTTGTCCCCTTTGTGGATTGGGCGTTATCCTTAAAGGAAAAACGGCTTATGGTTGTTCTAAATGGAAAGAGGGTTGTAAATTTAGAAAACCATTTTAGCTAGAAAAACAATATTTTCACTTGTTTTTAGTTAATAGTAGCGTATAACATCATATGTATGAAAAATAGATTACTCCATATTACTTTATGCCTTGCTGCTTTTTTCCTTTTATATGGATGTGGCGCTGGGAAAAGTCTAAAAAAAGCCAAAGCAAATTTCTATTTAGGAGAGTATAATGAGGCTGCAAAGAACTATCGAAAAGCTTATAAGAAAGTGCCATCAAAAGCACGAAAAAAGAGAGCAGATATAGCTTATGATATGGGACTTTGCTACGATTATATTAATTATACCATGCGTGCAAAAGCAATTTATTCCAATGCTATTCGCTATGGATACAACGATAGTATCATCTATTTAAAGCTAGCAAGAGCCTGTTTAGAATCGGGTGATTATAAACAAGCCAAGAAAAACTTTACTATTTATCTCAACTATAAGCCCAATGATGTACTGGCCAAGAATGGTTTAGAATCTTGCGCATTAGCGGTTGAATGGAAAAAGAACCCTACCCGACATAAGGTAAGACTCTTTAAGCTATTCAATTCACGTAGAGCAGATTACTCTCCCTCTTTTGCTGGAGATGATAATGAATTCTTATATCTAACCTCTTCTCGTAGAGAGGCCAAAGGAGATAACCTAAATAATATCACTGGAATGAAAAGTGTAGATATGTTTATGGCTAAAAAAAATGAAAAAAATCAGTGGGAAAGACCAGAAGCTATTGCATCTGAAATAAATAGTGAAGATGAAGATGGTACGCCTAGCTTCACGCCTGATGGACAAACCATGTATTTTACACGCTGTAGAAAAGATGATAAATATCCCGCTTATGCAGAAATCTACTCCTCACAACGTACTGGTGCTAACTGGGCTACCCCTCAAAAATGCATTATTATCAAAGATTCACTCTCTTCTGTGGCACATCCAGCTGTTTCTCCCGATGGTAACTATCTCTATTTTACATCCGATATGCCAGGAGGAGAAGGTGGTCTCGATTTGTGGAGATGCAAAATCTTAGACGATTCATTTGGAGCCGTTGAGAACCTAGGGAAAGAGATTAATACGGCAGGTAACGAGGTATTCCCCTCTTTTCGGGCAAATGGTAATCTCTATTTCTCCTCCGATGGCTTGCCAGGTATGGGCGGACTAGATATTTTTCTAGCAAAAAAAGACTCCTTACAAAGATGGCATATCCATAACATGAAATCGCCTATTAACTCCAATGCAGATGATTTTGGTATCACCTTTGAAGGAGAGAACAATAAAGGTTTCTTCTCTTCTAACCGAAAAAATGCTAGAGGATGGGATCATATCTATAGCTTTGAAGTGCCACAAATCAACTACAATCTAGTTGGATGGGTCTATGAGAAAGAGGGATATGAACTTCCCGAAGCTATTGTAAGTATGGTGGGTACCGATGGGACCAACACGAAGATTAATGTTAAAAAAGATGGTTCGTTTACAGCCCAACTAAAGCGAAAAGTAAAATATGTACTGATGGCCTCCTGTCGTGGCTTCTTGAATTACAAGCAAGCCTTGAAAGCCGATTCTGTTGAGCAAGACAAAAACTACGTTCTACAGTTTCCACTATCTGCTATTGGGCAGCCTGTACTCATTGAAAATGTCTTTTATGAATTTGATAAGGCACAACTCACAGCTGCCTCTACCCAAGCGCTCGATGAACTAGTTAAACTCTTAAAAGACAACCCCTCTATTACTATAGAGCTTAGTTCACATTCCGATTATAAAGGACCAAATGCCTATAATCTACGTCTATCTCAACGAAGAGCTGAATCGGTGGTACGCTATTTAATTCGTCATGGGATTGATAAAAAACGACTAACCGCAAAAGGATATGGCGAAACGAAGCCTAAATATATTCGAAAAAGAGTAGCGGAAAAATGGCCCTTCTTACATGAAAAAGATATTCTTACAGAAGAATACATTAAAAAATTAACGCCCGACCAACAAGAAATCTGTAATGCTATAAACAGACGTACAGAATTTACTGTTATTCGAACCACTTATAATCTATTTAATTAAAGAACCTATGCCACGTGTCACACTCCTAATACTTGTACTTGGACTCCTTTTAACCCTATTGTCCATTGTTAGTGATCTACTTGTTTTCTACCGATTGAGAAAATCTTCGAAAAGAGTGTCCAATTGGCATAAATATTCCAGTTGGTTATTGGCCATCTTTATGGTAGTGTCCATCTTTATCTTCATTTTTAACACACAAAATCTGATTAGTATTAGATGGGTATTACTGGTCTATCTCCTACTGAGTCTACCAAAAATAATCCTTTTATTACTTTGGAGCAGCTCGCTAGGTATAGCCTGGCTACTAAAACAAAAAGCACCTCAATGGCTGTTTTACACCTATATGGCTGTAGCAGTTGGTGTGTTAGGTATGTTACTAGAGGGTGCCTTTATTGCTCGGAAACAGCTTTCTGTTAAACGAATAACGGTTCAATCCACTCGTTTACCCTCCTCTTTTAATCACTTTCGTGTAGTACAAATCTCCGATCTTCATTTAGGACATTTTATTGGCAACGAAGATTTTATACGTCGCTGTGTTGATAGTATCAATGCACTACATCCAGATATTATAGTACAGACAGGCGATTTAGTGAGTTATCGTACTTCGGAGATAAATACCTTTGTACCTATCCTCTCTAAACTGAGAGCAACTTATGGCGTTTATTCCATACTTGGTAATCATGATTATGGCGATTATGTAACATGGGATACACCCGCGGCTAAACAAAAGAATAACGCTGAGATGCTTGCCGTACAAAAAAAGATGGGATGGGTTTTGTTAAACAATACACATCTATCTATTGTAAATAGCAACAACGATAGTATTGCCTTGTTGGGAACAGAAAACTGGGGACATCCACCATTTAAACAATATGGTAGTCTTTCTGCCGCACGAAAAGGAGTCAATTCACAACTATTCCAGATTTTGCTCACCCATAATCCTGTACTTTGGGATGCACAAGTATTAGAGAAAACAAACATAGACCTTACACTATCTGGACATACACATGCCTCGCAAGCTAAGTTTGGTTCATTCTCTCCCTCACAATTTAAGTACAAAGAGTGGGATGGTCTGTACCAGACCATGCATCAACAGTTCTTGTATGTTAATCCTGGACTTGGTACTATCATGATCCCTATCCGTGTATGGGACGCTACGCCAGAGATTACTGTGATTGACCTCGAAAATAAAGTGAAATAAAAAAAGGGATAACCTTTCATATGAAGAAGTATATTTTTACCTTTGCATGAAATTTAAAACCTGGTAACTTCAACACAATGAAAGAGAAAGAACCTTTTAAAGTTTTCTCGGGTACAAACTCGAAATATCTAGCAGAAAAAATCTGTTCAAGCCTTGGTTGTCAATTGGGTAATATGAATATTACTCATTTTGCAGATGGAGAATTCGCTGTCTCCTACGAGGAGTCCATCAGAGGCGCAGACGTATTTCTCGTTCAATCTACCTTCCCTAGTTCAAACAACTTAATGGAACTTTTACTTATGATTGATGCTGCTAAACGCGCTTCAGCCAAAAGTATAGTTGCTGTTATTCCCTATTTTGGATGGGCAAGACAAGACAGAAAAGACAAACCTCGTGTATCAATTGGCGCCAAATTAGTGGCAGATCTATTGAGCGTAGCAGGTATTGATCGACTTATCACAATGGATTTGCACGCAGACCAAATCCAAGGTTTCTTTGATGTTCCTGTAGACCATTTATACGCTTCTGGTGTATTTATGCCCTATATCCAATCTTTGGACTTGAAAGACTTAGTGATGGCTACTCCAGATGTAGGTGGTTCAAAAAGAGCTAATACCTATTCTAAATTTTTAGGTGTACCACTTGTTTTGTGTAATAAGACAAGAGAAAAAGCGAATGTAGTAGGCTCCATACAAATTATTGGAGATGTAGCAGGTAAAAATGTTATCTTGATGGATGACATTGTAGATACTGCAGGAACCATTACTTTAGCAGCCGACATGATGATGAAGGCGGGTGCAAGTTCCGTTAGAGCTATCGCTAGTCACTGTGTGATGTCTGATCCAGCTAGTCAGCGTATTCAAGATTCGGCATTAACAGAGATGGTTTTTACCGACAGTATACCCTACACACACAAATGTAGCAAAGTGAAGCAATTAACTATTGCGCATCTATTTGCAGAAACCATTAGACGTGTTGTTACCAATGAATCTATTAGCTCACAATATATTGTGTGATAAATAATTGATATAAAAAAGGAGTAATATAGATCACTATATTACTCCTTTTTTTTACCTCTATATCTCGTATTATTTTAGAACAGTTGTTTTTCGGGGGTCTATGCGGCCCATATAAAACACACCTTTTCTAATTATTTTTCCATTTTCGTCCTTCTCCACAAAGTCACCATCTTTCTTTCCTTGCTTAAATGTACCTTCGTATAGCACACCAGACAATTCTCGCTGTACACCTTTTCCCTCTTTCAATCCATTGACAAAAGAGCCTTTATATTTGATACCATTCGCTAGTCGTAAGATACCCTCTCCATTGGCTATGTCCTCTTTCCATTGACCTTCGTACACATCACCATTGGCCCATGTATAGACACCTTTCCCATCGCGTTTGTTCATTTTCCATTCTCCTTTGTACACTGCACCACTAATCCATGTAAAAGTTCCGTTGCCCTCTTGTTGACCATCCTTAAACTCGCCAACATAACAATCGCCATTAGCAAAATGATAGGTGCCTTGACCCGTCTTCTTTCCATTCAAGTAGTGACCAACATATTTGTCTCCAGATTTAAAGAAATAGGTTCCAGAACCGTTTTGCTGGTCATTTTTCCACATACCTACGTACTTATCACCGTTGGTATATTGAAATGTTCCTTTGCCCTCTCTAATATCGTTAACCCAATCACCATCATAGTAACTATGGTCACTCCACTCCAATTTACCTTTTCCCCATTTTTTATCCTCTTTCCATAAGCCCTTATAAACAGCACCATTACTCCAAGCATAAACACCGTAGTTCGTTCGTTTATTTGCTGTCCAGTGTCCGTTGTACTGATCTCCATTATAATAATACATCACACCTTCTCCCTCTTGTTTGTCTCGTAGCCAATTGCCCTCATAGCGATTGTTATTGATAAAGTAGAAGGAGCCTTTTCCGTGGCGCATATCATTTAACCATTCGCCATTGTAACGCTCACCATCGGTGTAACGATAAACACCGAGGCCCTTTTTTTTGCCCTTTACATACGCCCCCTCATAGACATCGCCGTTAGTATAAATTGTTTTTCCTATACCATTAGGCCGTCCTTTTTTTAATTCTCCTGTATAGGTAGCCCCCTCTTTGAAGGTATAGCTCCCAATTTTTGTTTTTGAGGAGAAAAAACTAGAAATTTTACCAACAAAAGAGTTGTTGTTTTGCGCAAACGTAGCGGATGAAAGAATCATCAGTAAAGAAAATATAGTTGCATTTTTTGACATAGTGTGTTTTGATTGTATGTTATACTCTTTCGTTTTTCTCTCCTACCACCACCTTTATCATCGATTCTTTTTTAAGATATGTACAAGCTAGTCGTTGAATATCTTTCGCCGATGTGTTTTTTATGGCCCGAAGAGATTTCTCGAAATGGTTATCTTTTATATGGTTTGTTTCTACGTAAATCCAATAGTCTGCTAAATCAATAGGGCCTTCGTAATTCCTACATAGGTTACCATACATATAGTTGCGTACTCTATCCAACTCCTCTTCCGTAACAAGAGTAGATTGTAGTAGCTCTATTTCTTTGTATATCTCCTCTAAGATAGCATCCATATAGTCCGGAGCTGCTTGAGTAGAAATAATAAGAATACCCTGTCCCGAATAATAGGGCAATGCAGCAGAGATATCATAGGTGTATCCTTTATCCTCACGAATGTTCTTCATCAACCTGCTACCAAAATATCCGCCAAGGATAGTGATTAAGACATTCATAGCATAACTATCTGGATTGTTTATCTCCATTAGTTGTCCGCCAAGTCGTAAAGAGCTTTGCAAAGCATTTGGATGATATATAAAGTGTTGACTTGGATGGAGTTCTGGCATCTTGTGTGTATGTGGCTCTTCTCTTTTTTGTTCTGTGCCCCATGTTTTATCTCCGAAATAGTTCTGGATAATGGCAATCGATTCATCTGTTACCTTACCTGTTAAATAGATAAAACAATTAGCACTACTATAGTAACGTTGGTAGAAATCAACAAGCTGCTCACTCTTTAGATGATCATAATCGGCCAAGTGGATTGTTCGTCCAAGTGGATGCTCTTTGCCAAACACAAGGGTATTAAAAGCTCTAATGGATAGGTAATCCACTTTCGATTGATTCACTAAAAACTGTTCTTTATTGCGGAGCAAAACATCCGTTAGCTCTGCGGCAGGAAAAGTTGGTTCAAACAGCATCTGAGCCAGCAGTTGAACGGTTTGTTCAAAATATTTAGAGAGAGAGGAAAGTGAAATAAAGGAGTGCTCACCAGAGGTAGAAAGTTCTACCCATGACCCATAGAAATCCAGTTTTTCTGCTATCTCTTTTGAGGCAAGCTGTGCTGTTCCTTCTCGAAGCATTCTATTGGTAAACATAGCTTGTAACGGGTAATCTTGTTGATACCTACCCGCCGAGATAATAATTTCTAGATGTAATACATCTTGATCTCCCGTATTGATAATAGACAATGGTACACCATTTTTCATCCATTTACGTTGTGGTGAAAGCAGTTGTACTTTATCCACCAAGTGTAATAAAGGTTGTTGTGTTCTATTAATCTTCATATGATATTTTTGCCGTAATTTTGATTCTATTGTCTTGCTAGGAATAGGGAGGCTTTTTCTAAATCTTCTGCTGTGTCAATACCTATTGTCTCCATGGTGGATATACCTACCTTGATTACATATCCGTTTTCTAACCATCGGAGTTGTTCTAATGATTCTGCACGTTCAAGTAGCGATTCAGGTAGCTGTGTT
>JAQWAN010000247.1 GCA_028707655.1 Bacteroidaceae bacterium | reverse complement strand
AATAGCCACCTTTGATCATTTCTATTTTGCTAATAAGATGAAGTATAACCTCTGTTTGCTACTCAGTGCAGAGGAGGAGATTGGTGGAGAAAAAGGCATTCGTGCTATTTCCCCACTCTTGCCAACTATCGACTTGGCTATTATAGGTGAACCAACCAAGATGGATGTTGCTATTGCAGAACGTGGATTGATGGTACTCGACTGTCAAACAACGGGTGTCTCTGGTCATGCTGCACATTCCAATACGGTTAATCCAATCTACTTGGCATTAGATGATTTGAACTGGCTAGCTAGCTATCGTTTTCCAAAAGTGTCCGACCTACTGGGCGAAGTGAAAATGAGTGTTACCATTATTGCTGCTGGCAGTCAGCACAACGTGGTGCCAGATAAATGTTGTTTTACGGTGGATGTACGTAGTAATGGTTGCTATACGAACGAAGAGATCTTAGCGATTATCCAAGCACATCTGAAGAGTGAGGTTACGCCACGTTCTACTCGCTTGTCTGCCTCGCAGATAGCTGCAACGCATCCCTTTGTGGAGCTGTGTGAAAAGAATGGTGCCAAAACATTTGGCTCTACTACGCTGTCGGACCAAGCTCTTCTTACCTGTCCTAGTGTGAAGATGGGAGTGGGCGATTCTATGCGATCGCATACTGCTAATGAATATATTGAGCTCCAAGAGATAGAAGATGGAATAGACCGCTATGTGACTATTCTAGACGGTTATCTACTAGCGGAGTAACCGGAGAAAAACAGATTTTAGTGTGGAACGCAAAAAAAAAGAAATATGAAACTGTGGAAGAAATCGATTGATATAAATGCGCAAGTAGAGAAGTTTACTATTGGCAACGACCAGCAAATGGATCTGGTCTTAGCCAAAGCGGATGTGTTGGGCTCCTTAGCACATACACGGATGCTAGAAAGCATTGACTTGTTGACTGCAAAGGAACTAGAGGTTGTACAGAAGGGCTTGAAGAGTATCTATAAGGAGATTGAAGCGGGCCGTTTTGTGATGGAGGAGGGAATGGAAGATATTCATTCTCAGATTGAATTCCAGTTGACCAAGATGGTGGGCAACGCTGGTGCAAAGATCCATAGTGGACGCTCTAGAAACGACCAGGTGCTAGTGGATTTAAAAATCTTTTTGCGACGCGAATTATATGAGATTATCGAATTAGTAAAACCCTTTTTCAACCTATTGCAAGAGTTATCTGATCGGCATAAGGCGGTGTTAATACCTGGTTATACCCATCTACAAGTGGCTATGCCCTCTTCTGTTGGACTCTGGTTGGGCGCTTTTGCGGAGAGCTTGGTAGACGACTGTCAACTACTCTTGTCGGCTTATAAGATATGTAACAAAAATCCTTTGGGCTCTGCAGCTGGATATGGCTCCTCTTTTCCACTAAATCGTACGTTAACCACGGAGCTGTTGGGCTTCGATGCACTGAACTATAATGTGATTTATGCACAGATGGGACGCGGAAAATGTGAGAAAATTACGGCTATGGCTTTGGCTAATCTGGCCTCTACCTTGGCACGTTTTGCACACGACAACTGTTTGTTTATGAGTCAGAACTTTGGGTTTATTAAGTATCCCGACGAGTTTACAACGGGTTCTAGCATTATGCCACATAAAAAGAATCCCGATGTGTGGGAGCTGGTGCGTGGTAAATGTAATACCATTCAGGCTTTGCCTAACACTATCTCTATGCTCACTAATAACTTGCCATTAGGGTATAACCGAGACTTACAACTTTTAAAAGAATCTCTTTTCCCAGCTTTGCAACAGATGAAAGAGATCTTAAAGATGTCTACGGTGATGCTCCAAGAGATTATTGTGAATAAAGAGGTGATGTCCGATCCTCGATATCTCTTTGCCTTTAGTGTGGAGGAGGTAAATAAATTAGTGTTGACTGGTGTTCCTTTTCGTACGGCTTATAAGAGGGTGGGATTAGAGATAGAAGCGGGCAAATTTACCCCTAACTATGCCATTCATCATACCCACGAGGGTAGTATGGGCAATCTTTGTAATGGACCCATTAAACAACTGCTTGAAGAGGTGCTACAGGCTTTCGATTTTGATCGTTTCCTAGTGGCTGAAGAAAAATTAATAGAAGAATAAGATGAAGAAATTTGAATCGATACACGATGTGGATGTTTTGTCTACCTGGCTAGCGCAAGCGAAAGAGATAAAACAGGACCCCTATAAATGGGATACGCTGGGAAAAAATAAAACGCTCTTAATGATTTTCTTTAACTCTAGTCTGCGCACTCGACTGAGCACTCAAAAAGCGGCTCTTAATTTGGGTATGCATGTGATGGTGCTCGATGTGAATCAAGGGGCTTGGAAACTGGAAACCGAGGTTGGTGTGGTGATGGATGGCGATAAGCCGGAGCATCTATTGGAGGCTATCCCCGTGATGGGCGCTTATTGTGATATTATTGCCGTGCGTAGCTTTGCTTCTCTCTCTTCTAAGACGGAGGATTATAGTGAGAAAATTTTACATCAGTTTATTCAATATGCTGGTAAACCGGTGATAAGTATGGAGGCTGCTACGCTTCATCCATTACAATCGTTTGCCGATATGATTACCGTGGAGCAATATAAGAAGACCGCACGTCCTAAAGTGGTGCTTACTTGGGCTCCGCATCCAAAGGCTTTGCCGCAAGCGGTGGCTAACTCGTTTGCACAATGGAGCGTTGCCATGGATTATGATGTGGTGATTACGCACCCCGTTGGGTATGAATTGTCGGAGGAGTTTACAGCAGGAGCTAGGGTGACCAACAACCAAGAGGAAGCGTTTAAAGATGCCGATTTTATTTATGCTAAGAACTGGTCTGCTTTTAATGATTCGCATTACGGAGAAGTGCTTTCTACCGATAGATCGTGGTGTGTGGATGCTCCTAAGATGGCATTAACCAATGCGGCTTATTTTATGCATTGTCTGCCAGTGCGTAGAAATATGATTGTTAGTGATGAGGTGATTGATTCGCTTAAATCGCTGGTCATTGAGGAAGCAGCCAACCGCGTAGTATCGGCTCAAACGGTTCTTCTCAATATGCTTAAATAGGTATAACCTCTTTTGGAGCTGGGACTACCATAGACTTAAAATAGCCGGTGCTAGTTGGTATCGGCTATTTTATGGAAATATAAATCTCGGTTTTAAGCT
>JAQWAN010000025.1 GCA_028707655.1 Bacteroidaceae bacterium | reverse complement strand
TAGCGATTCAGGTAGCTGTGTTAGCTCCTTTAATACCGATGCTTTGTAGGCATACATCCCAATATGTTTATAAAAAGGTTGCTGTTTTAGCCATTCTGTAGGTTCAACGTTTCTAACAAAAGGCACGATGGAGCGACTAAAATAAAGTGCTGTTCTATCCTTTCGAATAACTACTTTAGGTGTGTTTACATTTTCTAATGTTTCCCACGAATCGGTAGCAGAAAATGGTTTTACTAATGTGGCAATATCTGTTTGTTCATCTTTGAAACAATCTTGAATGGCTTCTAACTGTGTGCGGTCAATGAAAGGCTCATCGCCCTGAATATTAATAATCACATCAAACTCCTGTCCAATCTTTGTATAGGCCTCTTGGCAACGGTCGGTACCACTTCTATGGGTAGAAGCTGTCATCACAACCTTCCCACCAAATGCCAAAACGGCTGTCTCTATGCGCTTGTCGTCGGTAGCAACATAAACATCATTAAGCACCTTGGCCACCTGTTCATAGACCCTTTGTATCACTGTTTTTCCACCTAACACGGCCAAAGGTTTACCTGGGAAGCGTGTGGATGCATATCGTGCTGGAATAATTCCAATAAACTTCATAAAAATATAAATTATTTAATGCAAAAGTACGAAAAGATTTGGTATTGCTATTGTTTTAGATTTATTTTGCATCAAAATAGTTTATGAATCATCATTTGTGTCTTATCGCACTAGGATCAAACTGTGAGGCCTCTCTTAATCTCGATAAGGCCCGCCAACAGTTGCAATGTCATTTTCCATTCATTGTATGGAATAGGGAACTAGAAACACCTCCTTTTCAGATGCAAAGCAATCGCTCGCTTTTTCTGAATCAGGTAGGCTATTTCTGTACCGATTATTCTCCTGACGACTTATATGCCCTCTTTAAAGCAATTGAGATAGCAGTAGGTCGTGAGAAAAAAGATAAGGCCTTGGAGATTATTAAAATAGATATTGACCTATTGATTTATGACACGGAGATAGTAAGGCCAAACGACTTAAACTATGCACATATCAGCAAGAGTATAAAAGAACTTAATTATAAGAAAGTTGCAGAAGAGATACTGCACACCCCTATGCCCCCTATTTAGGAAAGCATTATATGCTGGAACAGTTATATTTTTCGATATTCCACCACCAATTCAGCAGCATCAAAAACAGAACCACCACCAACAAAATGAGCTTTAATAAGCGGTCTCTATCTTGATGGAGCCACCTCCACAACCGCAGCATAAATTGGATTTTAAATAAAGCGGTGAGGAGCGAAAGCACGCCCACTACTACAACAATAGCACCATATGGATTCATCTGTAATGAAGCTATAAAATCGCCCTGTATCAGCAAAGAAATAGCCCTGCGTGTTCCGCATGCGGGACAAGGATATCCCGTTATTAAACGAATCATGCAGGGCATATAATAAACCAGACATAGAGCTAGCACAAGGCGAACAATATGCTTAGTTGTTGTTTTCATTGGTTTAGAGCATAGCACTATTTGTAATAAACTTAGCGTAATTTTTCTCTCGTGTAGCCTCCATAATATAGAACCAATCTATAATGGTCCAAATGCCACAACCACCAGCAGTAAGCAGTTTGGCCACACCCAATCCAATATCTCCAATTAACATTCGGTCAATACCTAACACCCCAAAGAACAGGGAGATAATTAAGGATATGGTTGGGTCTTTCAACTGAATCATCTGGATGAGGTCAAACTTGTCATCCTCTAAGGAGAGCAACTTTTCTTTAACAATAGGTAACTTCTCTGCTGGGAATTTACCCTGATTAGTCACGATGTACAAATCAACTTTTTGTGTATTCATAATTCTTTAATTTATATGGTTATAACTAATAATATTGTTTAGTACCGGAGTAAAGAGCAGCACATAGGCAAATACTCCGTTTTACTCAAAGAAGTCGTCCAATCCCTGTGTATGTGTTAAGGTTTCTTTATACTTGTCTTTACACGGATTATAATTTTCAGGTAAATTAAAGACCTCCTCTTGTGAATAGCCTAAATCTTTATCGTTGTATACTTTATTCATATAGATGGCCCATATAGGAAGTGCCATTGCAGCGCCCTGACCGTAATACATGGTATCAAAATGAATGTCTCTTTCTTCTCCACCTACCCAACAGCCAGATACAAGTGAAGGGGTGATGCCCATAAACCAACCATCTGAATTTAGATTTGTTGTACCGGTTTTAGCTCCTATATCTGCTGTTATTCCTAATCGTCTGGTTCTAACACCTGTTCCATGATTAGCCACACCTCTTAACATCTCAATCATCTTATAGCTACTATCTTCGCCAATCACTTCTTGAAAACGAGCCGTGAAATCGCTAATCACATTTCCATCTGCATCCTCAATAGAAGTGACAAAGAGTGGATTTACGCGGATACCTTTGTTTACAAAAGCAGTATACGCCCCTACCATTTCGCCTACGGATATATCACATGGTCCTAGGCATAGTGCCGGTGTTGGTTGTATATCTTGATTGAGTACGCCAAAGGAGTGGATTAATCGTACCAGAGCATAGGGATTTAGTTTATGAATCAATTGCGCAGAGATCCAGTTATTCGAGGTAGCTAGTCCCCATTTGAGTGTAACCGCTTCGCCAATACGTTTATTCGATGCATTTCGTGGTGTCCATGCCTCTCCCGTTTCTGTTATAATGGTAGGTTGCACGTTTTTCAATTCGTCGCAAGGTGAATAACCATTCTCCATGGCTAATGAATATAAGAAAGGTTTAATGGTAGAACCTACTTGTCTGCGCCCCACCATAGCCATATCATACTGAAAATAGTGGTAATTGGTGCCACCTACATATGCTTTTACATAGCCATTGTGTGGGTCCATAGACATAAAGCCAGCACGTAGAAAATATTTGTAGTAGCGAATAGAATCCATAGGGGTCATCAACGTATCAATCACACCATTAAGCGAATAAACCTCCATCTTCACCTTTTTATTGAAGGCAGCTTTAATGGCAGCTTTAGAGGCACCCGCTTTTCGCATTAACCGATAGCGTTCTGTTGAGCGCATGGTACGTTCTAAAATGTTATCAATCTGATCTTGTGATAGTTTATTGCTAAAAGGAGCTTTTCTACGTCCCTTCTTTTCTTTAAAGAAATGGGGCTGTAGGTAACCATTGATATGCTCTTTCACCGCCTCTTCTGCGTATCGCTGCATCCGAGAGTCGATGGTGGTATGTATTTTTAAACCATCGGTATATATGCTGTAGTGTGTGCCATCCGGTTTTACATTTTTTTGGCACCAACCATACAAAGGATCATTTTTCCAAGCTATAGAGTCTTGATAGAACTGTTGTGCTTGCCATCCTCGGTAATTACTCTTAATGGGTTCTTTTGCAGTCATCAGTCCACGTAGATATTCTCTGAAATAGGTGGCTAACCCCTCTTTGTGGTCTACCCGACTGTAGTGTAGTGTTAAGGGTAGTTTTTTTAATGAATCGCATTCTTGGTCCGATAAATCGTGCGCCCTATTCATTTGATTGAGCACCACATTTCTACGTATCCTAGTGCGCTCTAAGTGTTTTAATGGATTAAAATAGGATGGGTTTTTACACATACCTATCAAGGTAGCTGCTTCCTCTATTTTTAAGTCGAGTGGATCTTTCGAGAAATAGGTTTTACTGGCCGTTTTAATACCCACCGCATTATTTAAAAAATCGAACTTGTTGAGATACATCATGAGTATCTCATTTTTTGTATAATAGCGCTCTAGCTTTACAGCAATCACCCATTCTATTGGTTTTTGAAGCGCACGTTCAAGTACGTTTTCTGCTACGCCAGAATAGAGTTGCTTAGCTAACTGCTGGGTAATGGTACTACCACCTCCCGCATTCTTCTGCATCAGCAAACCTCTTTTTATAATGGCTCGTACAAGAGACCGCCCATCAATACCAGAGTGTTCTCTAAATCGTTCATCCTCCGTATCAATAAGTGCTTTTACTACAAAAGGAGAAATTTGATCGTAGGTCACATAAATCCGATTCTCCTTGCTATAGGACCAGGTTCCCAATCCTACCCCATCCGAGGAGATCAGTTGTGTTGCAAACTTATAATTTGGATTCTCTAATTCCTCTATTTCTGGTACGTATCCAACATACCCTTTTGATGCCGCCCAAAAAAGGCCAACTGCAGCTAAAACAGCCGTAACAAACAAGACCCAAAGAAGAATAACTATTTTTTTAATCATATATTTCTTTATAGTAGAACAAAAGTGAAAGACTCAAGAAACACAAAGGTAAAACATTTCTTTTAAAATTCAGTAGTTTCAAAAAAACTTCAATGAAATAGTCCAAATTATGCAACATCTTACCTATAATTTATTTACCTTTACGCTCCATATTGATAACATATGATTATATAATATGAAAAAAGAAAGCTTCGTTTCTATAGCCGAATTATCTAAAGATAAAATTCTTTATCTCCTAGAGATGTCTAAAGAATTTGAGAAAACCCCCAATCGTAAAATCTTGGATGGAAAAATTGTTGCAACGCTCTTTTTTGAGCCATCAACGCGTACCCGATTAAGCTTTGAGACAGCTGCTAATCGACTAGGAGCACGTGTGATTGGTTTCACTGACCCAAAAGCAACGAGTTCTTCTAAAGGGGAAACACTTAAAGACACTGTTCTTATGGTAAGTAACTATGCTGACATCATTGTTATGCGGCATTAC
Source organism: Bacteroidaceae bacterium (assembly GCA_028707655.1). Lineage (GTDB taxonomy): Bacteria > Bacteroidota > Bacteroidia > Bacteroidales > Bacteroidaceae > JAQWAN01. The sequence continues at coordinate 8,541 of JAQWAN010000025.1, read as the reverse complement.
CTAGAGGGTGCTCCCAAGTATGCTAGTGAAAAAGCACCTGTTCCTATTATCAATGCAGGCGACGGAGCCAATCAGCATCCCTCGCAGACCATGCTCGATCTCTATTCGATACAAAAAACGCAGGGTACCTTAGAGAATCTAAACATTTTTCTGGTGGGCGATTTAAAATATGGCCGTACCGTGCACTCTCTGCTTATGGCTATGCGCCATTTCAACCCTACTTTTCATTTCATTGCTCCCGATGAGCTAAAGATGCCAGAGGAGTACAAGCTTTATTGTAAGAAAAACAATATAAGATATGTGGAGCACACCGAGTTTACGGATCAAATTATAGCTGATGCCGATATCTTGTATATGACACGTATTCAAAAAGAACGATTTACAGATTTGATGGAGTATGAGCATGTAAAAAATAGTTATGTCTTGCGAAACGCAATGCTTGCTAATACGCGCAGCAACCTACGCGTGTTGCATCCCCTTCCACGTGTAAATGAGATAGACCACGATGTGGATAATAACCCCAAAGCTTACTATTTTCAACAGGCTCTTAATGGGGTCTATGTACGACAAGCCATTATTTGTGACACCTTAGGGCTCTCTTTAGAGACAATAAAAGATTAATTTTCTTAGACAGATAAAAATATGCATACCAAACAAGAATTACAAGTTGCAGCTTTAGAAAACGGCACTGTTATTGACCATATTCCTTGTGAGAATCTATTTACCGTTGTCTCCCTACTTCAATTAGAGAAGATGCATTCTAATATTACTATTGGATTTAATCTAGACAGTAAGGTTTTAGGAAAAAAGGGGATTATAAAGATTGCTAATAAAATATTTTCAGACGATGAGATCAATCGTATTGCGGTTGTAGCGCCAAATGTGAAACTCAATATTATTGATAACTACCAGGTTATAGAGAAAAAATGGGTAGAACTGCCCGATGAGCTCTTGGGTATTGTTAAATGTAACAATCCTAAATGTATCACAAACAACGAACCTATGCCCACTAAGTTTCATGTGATTAACCATAAAGAATGCTTAGTGAAATGCCACTACTGCGAAAAAGAACAAACAAGAGAAGAAATAACAATCTTATAAATAAAACAGGTCATTATGAAAGAAGACTGGAGCCCAGGTACCTTAATTTACCCACTTCCTGCCGTATTAATTAGTTGCGGCTCGTTTACTGGTGAAAAAAATCTATTTACAGTAGCATGGACAGGTACCATCTGCACTAACCCAGCCATGTGCTATATCTCTGTACAGCCCAAAAGACACTCCTATCATCTGATTAAAGAAAAAATGGAATTTGTGATTAATCTAACCACAAAAAATATGGCTTTTGCTACCGATTGGTGTGGCGTACGCTCAGGAAAAGATTATAATAAGTTTGAGGAGATGAAACTAACGGCGGGCAAATCTAAAATGGTAGATGCCCCCTACATAGAGGAATCGCCACTGTGCATTGAATGTAGAGTAAAAGAGATTATTAAATTAGGATCGCACGATATGTTTATAGCCGAGGTGGTCAACATCAAAGCGGAACAGGATTATCTAAACACAAAAACAGGAAAACTGGAATTGGCTAAAGCTAATCTAATTAGCTATATTCATGGTGGTTATTATGAAACAGGAAAATATATTGGTAAGTTTGGCTGGTCAGTAGAAAAAAAGAAAAAATAGACCGTATGGCAAGATTAATACAGCTTATTCTTATTTTGCTCTTTACTTCATCTTCCCTTTTTGGGCAAAAGTTGAAGCTATTTTCTTTTCCATCTACCTTCCAATTTGAAATTAAGGCTGGATTTAACTCCTCTACTAATTTTGTAGATGAGTTATCTTGTAATCATAGAGTCATTGAGGATAATTCAAATTTTTATAAAATAGGATACTCCCTTTCTGCTTTTATGATTATCCCCATTGTAAAAAAACATTTTATTGAAACAGGTATCAGCTACACTATCACAAGGGGAGAGATTATGTTCTCCTATATTAATCAGACAGAAACAGAGGCCACAGAGTGTCATTCTACCATGGCATCGAATATACGGTCATTCGATTTTCCTATCTTGTATGGCTATAAGGTGATAGACGATAAGCCCTATGTTATGACTGTTTTTGGAGGGCCTAAGATAAAATATAATTTAAAACGTAAATATAAATTAGGTGATTTAGACGTAGAGAGTAATGGTGATTTATATGAATCGATCTACCCTTTCAATGTCTCTTTATCTTTTGGTATTGGTGTTTATATCTCTCATATCTATATTAATTTTGCTTACGATATAGGACTTCACAATATTTGTAAAGAACTATATACCCAAGATGATACTGCAGATGAGTCCGATTATTCTTTAAAACGAAGAAATAATGTAATCAGCTTTTCTTGTGGTTATGTCTTTTAATTGAACAATTATTCATTACACATAAAAAATAGGAAGAAATGGAAAAAGACAATTTGATTTTCGATATCATTGAACAGGAACACAACCGACAATTAAAAGGAATTGAATTAATTGCCTCTGAGAATTTTGTTAGCGATCAAGTGATGCAGGCAATGGGTTCGTGCTTGACGAATAAATATGCTGAAGGTTATCCTGGAAAACGTTACTATGGAGGATGTGAAATTGTGGATAAGAGCGAACAGATAGCTATTGATCGCTTAAAAGAAATATTTGGAGCCGAATGGGCCAATGTACAACCCCACTCTGGTGCACAGGCTAATGCTGCTGTTTTCTTAGCGGTGCTGAATCCTGGTGATAAATTTATGGGACTCAACCTAGCACATGGTGGACACCTCTCTCATGGTTCTTTTGTGAATACCTCTGGTATCATTTATACACCTTGTGCTTATAATGTTAAAGCAGAAACTGGAAGAGTGGATTATGAGGAGATGGAAGAGATTGCCTTAAGAGAGAAGCCAAAAATGATTATTGGTGGTGGCTCTGCTTATTCTCGCGAGTGGGACTACAAACGTATGCGTGCCATAGCAGATAAGGTAAATGCTATTTTTATGGTGGATATGGCTCATCCTGCTGGATTGATTGCAGCGGGTTTACTGGATAATCCACTTAAATATGCGCATATCGTTACCTCTACTACCCATAAAACCCTACGAGGACCAAGAGGAGGTGTTATTATGATGGGGAAAGATTTTCCAAACCCATGGGGCAAAAAGACACCTAAGGGCGTGGTTAAGATGATGTCGCAACTATTAGACTCCGCTGTTTTTCCAGGGGTACAAGGTGGCCCATTAGAACATATCATTGCAGCTAAAGCAGTTGCTTTTGGCGAATGCTTACAGCCAGCTTATAAAACCTACCAACAACAAGTAATGAAAAATGCGAAGGCTTTAGCCCAAGCACTCACGGACCGGGGATTTACCATTGTTTCTGGTGGTACCGACAATCACTCTATGCTGGTGGACTTGCGCGGAAAATATCCTGACCTAACCGGAAAAGTAGCAGAGAAAGCATTGGTTACCGCAGATATCACGGTGAACAAGAATATGGTTCCTTTTGATAGTAGATCTGCTTTTCAAACCTCTGGTATTCGTCTTGGTACACCAGCTATTACTACACGTGGTGTGACTGAAAGCGTGATGATAGAAATTGCTGGCATGATAGAAACAGTATTATCGAACCTGGAAAATGAAGCCATTATAATGGATGTGAAAAATAAAGTGAACCAATTAATGGCTAAATATCCAATATTTGCCTATTGATATTTCGTTTGTTGGCTGGATTATTGCAAAAAACTATAAAAATAATGTTAATTATTTAGCATTTATTATCTTTTTTTTGTTCTAACACAAAAAATAGCACTATATTTGCCCCATAAGTTTGATAGGTATTTTAGAATAGTAATTTAAAAAAATAGAGTATGAAAAAGTTTACAAAATTAGCATTATTAATGATTGCTATACCATTCTGTTTAGTTGCTCAAGAGCAACAAGAAACAGTTCTTTTACCCAATAAATACCAAGTGATGACCAATAAGTTCTCTGATAATTGGTCTGTTGGTGGTAATATTGGTGCACAGATGATGTTTGGTGACCAGGATGGATTAGGTGATTTCGGAGAAAGATTTGCTCCAGTATTAGATATATATGCAGCCAAATGGTTTACACCTGGCTTAGGTCTGCGTACAACTTTTAGTCTTGGCTGTGTAAAAGATTTCAAGGCTGCAGGTACTAATTTTGGGTATGCAGATAAATCTGTAGGATATTTTACTGTTCATGAGGACATTATGTTTAACATATCCAATATGTTGTATGGCTACAATCCAGATAGAAAACTATCTATAATTCCTTATCTTGGTTTTGGTATTGAACACACCACTACGGATGATATGGCTGGATCGAATCATACTAATTTCGTGACCTACTTAGGTGTTATTCATACTTTCTCTTTATCCGATAAATGGGATTTGAACATTGAGCCTAGTGTGATGATGTTGAAAGATAATTTTGATTTAGATCAAACGGGTACAAATGGATTATTTAAGAGTATTGATTTTGTACCTGCACTAAAGGTTGGTGTAGCTTACAAATTTGGTTTATCTCGTTTTGCTAAAGCGGCTACTGTTCCATCTGGCATATCAGAGGCGGAGATGACTGCAGTACAAGAGCGTTTAAACGAACAATTGGCTAAAAACAACCAATTAGAAAACGACTTAATTGCGGAACAAAACAAACCTAAGACTGTTAAAGAGGTGGTTTCTAATGAGAATTTAGCTGCTAGAACCATTTTCTTTGCTTTTGGTAAATCTTCTATCTCTGTTAGAGAAAAACTTAATATTAAGTTTACTGCAGAACAGATTCAGAACACACCAAACAAGAAATTTACAGTTACCGGTTATGCCGATAAAGGCACTGGTTCAGAAGCGTATAACCAAAAATTATCGGAAAGACGTGCTAATGCTGTTGCTCAATTGTTAGTAGCATATGGTGTTAACGAAGATCAACTCGTTGTTTCTGGTCAAGGTGGTGTGGATGAAATGTTCAAACCATATCTTCTTAACCGTGTTGTTGTAATTAAATAAATTTTTTGGATTAATACAATTAAAAAAAGAGGGAGCTTCGGTTTCCTCTTTTTTTTGTAACCTACTATCTATTAATAAGATACAAAATAGCCGTTTTACGCTATTTTTTTTATTGCGATTATCAGAATAATTTATTTAAAAAGAGTTGTATAAAACAATTATATCGTGTACTTTTGTACGCGCAAATAAGCCGAAATGGCTCAGTTGGTAGAGCAATTCATTCGTAATGAATAGGTCCCCGGTTCGAGTCCGGGTTTCGGCTCCAGTAAATAGGCACACATAGTATTATGTGTGCCTATTTTTTTACCCAAAATATAGGTATATATTGGTGCAAATGGTGCTGTATTTTTGAAAAAAGAAGCACCATTCTTAGTGAAATACAGCTGTATTCTCACGTAAAAACTACCTATATAATTCCGTCCACTGCATAGAAGATAATAATCGCCTCAAATAATCTACCCATACATTTGGATTAACCATATATTCCTCCTATTTTTGTTAGACAACGTTATTCTTCATAACTATTAATAAACTATTCCTACCATGAAAAAACAAACAAAAACACAAATTGGGCTTATTGGGCTTGGGGTTATGGGTAAAAATCTTGCCCTAAATTTAGCTAACAATGGATGGAGCGTCTCCGTATATAATAGAGATGAAAAAGGTTTACAGCATATTGCAGAAGATTTTGTGCAGGTACAGCACAAAGATGGAATGCAGGGCTACTCCGATTTAGTGCAATTTACCGCATCTATAGATAGACCTAGAAAAATCATGTTAATGGTTCCAGCGGGCAAGCCCGTAGATGAGCTAATAGAGAAGCTCTCACCACTACTCGACCCAAACGATATTATTATTGATGGTGGTAATTCCAATTTTGAAGACACCAACCAACGCGTAATAAGGATGGAATCAAAGGGGTTCTATTTTATTGGTGCAGGAATATCCGGAGGCGAAGAGGGTGCCTTAAACGGTGCTTCTATTATGCCTGGTGGTTCTATAAAGGCCTGGGAAGAGGTAAAACCTATTTTACAAAGCATTGCTGCTAAAGCAGAAGATGGTACACCTTGCTGTGAATGGATTGGTACTGCAGGGTCGGGACATTTTGTGAAGATGATTCATAATGGCATTGAATATGGTGATATGCAACTTATTGCAGAAGCCTATTGGGGCATGAAGGAGCTAGCGGGCATGTCTAATGAGGAGATGAGTGCTACCTTTACTGCATGGAATAATGGTAAACTGCAGAGTTATTTAATTGAGATTACAGCACATATACTAAAACATAAGAGCAAAGACAATACTTATTTAATTGACCAGATTCTAGATGTCTCTGGCCAAAAAGGTACGGGTAGATGGACCGTTACCAACGCCATGGAACTGGGGATGCCGTTAGGTCTTATTGCAACGGCAGTGTTCCAACGCAACCTCTCAGCACAGAAGGATACACGCAAAAAAGCTGCGAATATGTACATTTCTAATAAAAGGGATGGTATTCGAGATAAAAAAGACTTTATTGAACAGTTATCCTCTGCTTTATATGCTTCAAAACTGATGTCGTATGCACAGGGATTTGCTGTATTGAAGCAGGCATCAGACACCTATCATTGGGATCTTGACTTGGCTTCCATTGCTAAGTTATGGCGAGGTGGATGTATTATCCGTAGTAAATTTTTGAACGATATTGCAGATGCTTTCTCTTCCAATCCTGAACTGCCCAATCTATTGCTATCTGCTTATTTTAAACAAGAGGTGGAAACGCTTATTGATGGGTGGAAAAGTGTTGTGATAGATGCGTTGCAAAATGATTGCGCTATGCCGGCCTTTTCTTCTGCGCTTAACTATTTTCTAGCTTTCACATCCGAAGAACTTCCGGCCAATATGATTCAAGCACAACGAGATTACTTTGGTGCGCATACGTTTGAACTAAAGAGAGAGAAAAGAGGTCAGTTTTATCATGAAAATTGGAATACAACAAATGAGTAAATTTATGATTGTTATCTTTGGTGGATCGGGAGATCTAACCAAACGGAAATTAATCCCTGCCCTCTTTACACTATTTAAAAAAGGAACATTAGAAAACGACTTTTTTATATTAGGGGTAGGACGAACATCTTATACAGATGCCACATATAGGAGCTACATAGAGAAGGAGATGGAGACTTATATAAAAAAAGACCCAGCGGATGCTTCCATAACAAAGGAGTTCTTAGCTCATCTTTTTTATCTATCCATGGATCCAGCAGCTAAAGAGTTATATGGTGGTCTTGCCACACATATAGATACATTAACGGGGGAGAAAGAAACAAACAATATTTTATATTATCTAGCTACTCCACCCTCCTTATATGGATTGATTCCGCTATATCTACAGTCGGTACATTTAAACCGAGAAGGAACACGTATCATTATAGAGAAACCTTTTGGCAGTAATCTGGCGGAATGTGTGGCACTGAATAAAACATATGCTTCTGTATTTCATGAAAATCAGATTTATCGAATAGATCATTATTTGGGCAAAGAAACGGTACAAGATATTCTTGCTTTTCGGTTTGCCAATAGTATATTTGAGCCTATCTGGAACAGAAATTATATTGATTATGTGGAGATAACTGCAGTAGAAAATATTGGGATTGAGCTACGAGGTGCTTTTTATGATTCCGTAGGTGCGCTGCGAGATATGGTTCAAAATCACTTGATACAGTTAGTGGCACTTGCAGCAATGGAGCCACCCGCTATTTTTGATGCACATTATTTCCGAGATGAGATTGTAAAGGTATATGCTTCGCTAGTACCGCTACAAGAAGAAGATTTTAATGAACATATCATACGTGGACAATACACGGCCTCCAAAGATGCTAAGGGATACCGAGAGGAGCAACATGTAGATCCAGAATCGCGAACAGAAACCTTTATTGCAATGAAGCTTGCCATCAATAATTGGCGTTGGCAAGGTGTGCCCTTCTTTATTCGTACGGGTAAACAGATGCCTACCAAAGTATCTGAAATAGTAATTCATTTTAAACAAACACCACATAGTTTGTTTAACTGCGGACCGCATAAATGCCAAACGGCCAACACCTTAATTATTCGTATACAACCCAATGAGGGAATTATCTTTAAGATTGGGGTTAAGGAACCAGGGTCCAATTTCACCATAAAACAGGTGGATATGGATTTTAGTTACAATCAGATTAAAGAAACACCAATAACCGATGCTTATTCAAAACTGATTGAAGATTGTATACACGGTAATCCAACGTTGTTTACACGTAGTGATGCTGTGGAAGCTTCTTGGTGCTTTTTTAACCCTATTGTGAACTATTGGGAAAAACACCCCGATTCTCCATTGCATGGATATCCTGCGGGTACATGGGGCCCCTTGGAAAGTGAATTGTTAGTGGTTGACCACGATGCAAAATGGACCAATCCATGTAAGAATCTAACGGACAGCGATAAATATTGTGAATTATGAAACAACTCTATTTTTCCACG
>JAQWAN010000246.1 GCA_028707655.1 Bacteroidaceae bacterium | reverse complement strand
TTACCAAAGGGGGCAACTCCATAATAGCATGCAATCTTTCTTGGGTCATATCCGAATTTTTTGAAGTTGTTTGTGTAGACCAACATACAGGTTGCGTTTTGCCTGGCTACGCCTTTTATTGAGGTTAAAATCCTCTTTTATTGATTGGAGAGAGCAAAGCTATCCGGTATGGATGCAACCTGCTGATATCTTTCAGTCGAAATGTTTGGGGACAAATGTGGTACATTATGAGGCACTCACTATAGCTAGTAAGATGGCCACATTATTGCATCACTCCTCTGATAGTCTACGTTTTACAACGCGAGCCACTGAACTAAAGAAAGCGATTAATAAACATCTCTGGTTAGAGGAGAAGCATTATTATGCACAATATCTGTATGGGAGAAAAAATGATATCGCCTCGACGCGTAGTGAAACGTTGGGAGAAGCCTTAAGCATTTTGTTTGATGTGGCTTCGCCAGCTCAGCAAAGTCTACTGGTGAAGCATGTACCCATAGAAGATTTTGGTGCTCCTGTTTTTTATCCACAGATAAAGGATATACCGCCCTATCACAACCATGCTGTTTGGCCTTTTGTCTCCTCTTATTGGATGTTGGCTTCTGCTAAAGCTATGAATGAGGAGAGTGTTATGGAGGCTATGGGTAGTATTTATAGAGCTGCTATGTTGTTTTGCACTAATAAGGAAAATTTTGTGGTAGAGAGTGGCGATTATCTAGGTACACAGATTAACTCTAGTAATATGCTGTGGAGCTTATCTGGCAATCTGTCTATCGTTTATCGTTTACTCTTTGGCATGCGTTTTGAACCAGATAGTCTGCATTTTTCTCCTTTTGTTCCCGAAAGGATTGCGGGTAAGCGTAAGCTGTCTAACTTTGGCTATAGAGATGCGCTGTTCACCATTGAAATGGAGGGATTCGGTAATTCTATTGCCTCTTTCACTGTAGATGGTGTGGAAACGCCCCCCGTTATTTCTGCCGATTGCAGCGGAAAACATAAAATTCGCATTGTTTTATCCAATAAAGAGATGGCTAAAAATGGGATACATAAATGTATGAATAAGGAATCGCCCAATACTGTTCATGCCACTTTACATGCCGATACGCTAAAATGGGAGAATAGGGAGGATGCAGTGTCTTATCTCCTACTAAGAAATGGAGCGGTTGTTTCTACACAAAGAGAGCAGAAGGCGCTTCTAGTGGAGGAGGGTGATTATCAAGTTATAGCCATAGATGCTTCAGGAACACACTCTTTTGCAAGTGAACCCATCTCTTACTATAAAAAGAATGCTCTGTTGGTATACCAAGTGGAACAATTTAATCCCATTTCGTTGCGTAAAGCAAAGGGCTATGCAGGTCGTGGCTTTACAGCGGTCTCTATGAAAAATAGAGAGCAACATATTCTTATTCCTATTGATTTACCAGCTGCTGGTACCTATGCCATCCAATGGAAATATGCCAATGGTAATGGACCTATTAATACGGAGAATAAATGTGCCATTCGCTCGCTTTATGTGGATGGGGATTATTTAGGAATAGCTCTCTTTCCACAAAGAGGAGTGGACCAATGGAGCAATTGGGGGTGGAGTAATGTGATAAAGAAAAAGCTACCCAAAGGGAGACATACGTTAGAACTGCGATATAGGCCTATTAATGACAATATGAACAGGAGGGTAAACGAGGCTTTGCTCGATTTTGTTCAACTGACACGAATGGCTGATTAGATGCCACCTAAAAAAAGTTCATCTGCCATAAATAGGCGGATGAACTTTTTTTGTATGGTTGCTGTTTTTATTGTGCTTGTCTATGTTTGCGTTTCTCGCTCTTAGCAAGTAGCATGATATGGAAGGTATATTCCGTCATCCATTCCTCTGTATAGCCAAGTTTGCTTTGGTAGGAGCGAATGTTGCGTGCAATAGGGATAACACTCTCTTTTTTCCAATCTTGTTTGGTTAAGAGCTGGTGCACCGTGCTTTTTATCATGCTGCGTATTGCTCCTTTGAAAAATTTGGGGATAATCATTTTCCATTTCAATAATTCTCCTACGGCCATCATTAGGTCGTTTGAAAAGCCTTGAAACATATATAAAAAGTTATTCACCGCGTTCATATTTTTACAGTTTCTACGGATAGAAGCATCTACCTCTTTAAAGAAATTATCGCTCATGCCATAGTTTTCTTTTAAAATCTTTTTTGCGTGGGCTTTCTCGCCTACACCTAATTTACCACCACGAGTAGGTACTTTAAAAACATGTTTATAGGTGGTTAAATCGGGTAACATTCGGATGTTGGTAATGCCTAGGTTAACGGCCATCACGGCTTGATAGTAAACCCGGATTAGGGTCATAAAAGCTTCTACTTTCGACTTCTCTTGATCGACTAGCTGTGTCTCTTTGTTAATCAATTTAGATAATATACTCATCTTCTTGTTGTTTTTTTTGTTGCATGCAAAAATACACAAAAATAATTACTATGCGGTCATTTCTACTATATTATGTGGGGTAAGTGGTTCTTTGGCATCAAAAATAGTTTATCTTTGCGAAGAATATAAGAAGAAAAAATATGATTAGCTATATGCAAGTGGAGAACTTAACCAAATCGTTTGGGGATAGAGTGCTCTTTGAAGATATATCTTTTACTATTGGGGCAGCACAACGTGTGGGCTTGATTGCTGCAAATGGTAATGGAAAAACAACGTTATTAAATATTATTGCAGGAAAGGAATCGAAGGATAGTGGTGCGGTTATTTTTAGAAACGATGTTAGTGTAGGCTACTTAGAACAGAGTCCGCAGTACCCAGCTGATTTATCGGTGCTAGAGGCTTGCTTCTACTCTGGTAATTCGGTGATACAACTGCTTAAAGAGTATGAAGCTTGTTTGGAACAGGAGGGTAATCCTAATCTGGATGAGCTACTGGTTCGTATGGAGGCTGAGAATGCTTGGGACTACGAACGTAAGGTAAAACAGATTCTGTCGCAACTAAAGATTGAAAATTTTGACCAAAAGGTGGGTACACTCTCTGGTGGACAACTGAAACGTGTGGCACTGGCCAATACGTTGATCTTGGAGCCTGACTTATTGTTGCTCGATGAACCTACCAACCATTTAGATTTAGATGTGATTGAGTGGTTAGAGGGTTTCTTACGCCGTTCTAATTGTAGCTTGTTGATGGTAACACATGATCGCT
>JAQWAN010000024.1 GCA_028707655.1 Bacteroidaceae bacterium | reverse complement strand
CTGCGTTGGTTTACACAACTTACTAAACATCTCCGATTGTGTAGAAAGTTTTATTTTACCATCAGAATCATGGATATCATCGGCAATAGCCAACCATTTCTTCAAGGTTATTGAACTTATAACCCGTTCATTATATAATTCCCAATATTGTAGCTTTTCTAATCGAATAAGATGAATACGCAATTTAGCCTCCAAATCGTCGGTAGTCACCTTAGGCAATTCAGCCGTAACAGCAGGAGGAAGAAACTTAGATACTAAATTCCAATTAGTACCCTTAAAGGCTTTTTTCTCCATCAACTCCGACAAATAAGATTGCGATTCCTCCAGTACTTGGTTATTAAATGTTTGTTTGAGTAGTTGATCGGCCTTTGATTGCTCACGGAAGCCCAACTTTTTCAAGAACCAACCAATACTAGTTGCATTGATGGTCAATGTCAACGTCACAATACCCGCTGTTTGAAACAATATTTGATGTCTAACTTCTTCAGGAATGCCAACTACATAACTTGTCATCAAAGCCAAAGTTAAAGCCAAAGCACCTCTTAGTCCACCCCATGAGAGAATAAAAGATTCGCTCAAGGTCATACCATATCCCATCCTTTTAATAGCTGGATAAAGAATAAGAATCATCAACATACGGATAAGATTTATTCCTACATAAAGACAAGCTAATAACACAAAGTTGCTCAGCGTAAAATTGGTTTTTAACGCAATAACAATTCCAACAATAATAAAGATCAATGTGTTTCCTAAGTGAGAAGCTAATTGCCAGAACTCTTTCATAAATTCGTTTACCTCGCGTTCCAAGTAAAGCTTTCCAAAATAGGAGATGCCAAGTCCGTAGCAAACAAGAGCTATCACTCCAGAAACGTTCATATACGACTGTGCTAACAAAAAGACCAAATAGGCCGAAACAATAATAATACTACTTTGTACCATCCGGTCACCATGTACCTTAAGAATAAAGGTAAGGCATAAAAAAGCCATTGTACATCCCAAAAGGATTCCACCTGCAACCACCACAAAGAAGCTGACCACCGGCGAATAAGTTGAAGCATTCGTTGTATATTGACCAAAGAAAATCATAAAAAGCACAATACCGGTACCATCATTCAAAAGAGATTCAGCATCCACCAATGTAGAGAATCGTTTACTCACACTCAAATCGTGCAACAAAGCAACAACGGCCACAGGGTCAGTAGCACTAATCAAAGCACCAAACATTAATGCATATTGCCAGGTCCAACCAGCATAAGAGGGGAACTGTGTATGTAGAAAAATCATTAGTGCACCCGTTAAGAACATAGAGATAACCATGCCTGGGGCAGCAAGAAGCGTAGCATTAGCTAAATTTTTCTTAAAGATATGTGCATCTAATTCATAAGCCGCATCAAAGATAAGAATGGGAAGAAACAGATATAAAATAACTTCAGGATTAGCATTACTAACCTGTTCAACAGAGCGTTCAAAAACAGCTAAGCTGTCTAACACGCCATATCTAGCTAATAAGCCAGCAAGTAGACCGAAACTAAATAAGCCAACAGTATATGGAAAATGAGAGCGTTTAGAGAAATACTTCAAAACGCCTCCCACAAGCAAACTGGCAATAATAAAAACTAATAAAGAAACAATCTTATCTATCTCCATTGTAATATATATATTTAATGTACAAAAGTAGTAAATAATGATTTATACAGCTAGTATTATAAGATTTTTAGTAGTCGTTAAACTTAAAAGAAAAGAAGATAAATAAAATTAGAGCAAAAAAAAAGGATGCCAATTGGCATCCTTTTTTTTTATTTTGATAAGAATAATTATTCTACTTCACTATAATCAAGTACATTTTTCTTGTTAGCACGGATTCTATCATATTCCTCTTTTGAACCAACTACGATTTTATTAAATTCGCGTTGACCAGTACCAGCAGGAATAAGATGACCACAGATAACATTCTCTTTCATACCCTCAAGCTTGTCAACCTTAGCCATAATAGCAGCTTCATTTAAGACCTTAGTTGTCTCTTGGAAAGAAGCAGCAGACATGAAACTCTTTGTTTGAAGAGCAGCACGTGTAATACCTTGTAATATTTGTGTAGAAGTAGCAGGGACAGCGTCTCTAACTGTAACTATTTTCATATCACGACGTTTCAACATACTATTCTCATCACGCAATTTACGAGCAGTAACAATCTGTCCAGCAATAAGATTTTGTGAATCACCTGGGTCAACAACAATTTTCTTGCTCCAGATACGATCGTTCTCATCCATGAAATCAAGTTTATCCACTAGTTGTAATTCTAGGAATCTAGTATCACCTGGATCATTGATTTGTACTTTACGCATCATCTGACGTACTATAATCTCAAAGTGTTTGTCATTAATCTTCACACCCTGCAAACGATATACATCTTGTACCTCATTCACGATATAGTCTTGAACAGCTGTAGGTCCTTTAATAGCCAAGATATCAGCAGGAGTAGTAGCACCTTCAGAAAGAGGTGTACCAGCACGAACATAATCGTTTTCTTGTACCAATAGTTGTTTAGATAATTCCACTAAATACTTCTTCTCTTCGCCAGTTTTTGAAGTGATAATAATTTCACGTTTACCACGTTTCAATTTACCCATAGAAACCTCGCCATCAATTTCAGAAACAACAGCAGGATTAGAAGGATTACGTGCTTCAAATAACTCCGTTACACGAGGAAGACCACCAGTGATATCACCCGCCTTACCAACAGCACGAGGGATTTTAACCAGAATCTGTCCAGACTTAACGAGTTGATTATCCTCAACCACGATATGACCACCAACAGGGAAATTATAGGTTTTAAGAATATCGCCCTTCTCATTAATTAGATTAGCAGCAGGTATCTTCGTTTTATCCTTAGGCTCGATAATAACAACCTCTCTTAAACCAGTAGCATCATCCGATTCTACTTTATAAGTGATGTTTTCAATCAGATTCTCAAAGACAATTTTACCAGTAGCCTCCGTAATAATTACGGCATTAAATGGATCCCATTTAGCAATTAGTTTACCTTTTTCAATAATGTCACCTTCAGAAGCATACAGTGTAGAACCATAAGGAAGATTTGCTGTAGATAAGATGATACCTGTATTAACATCCACAAAACGTAATTCAGCCAAACGACCAACTACCATTTTCACGGTTGCACCAGTTTCATCCACTGCATCCACAGTACGCAGCTCCTCAAATTCAAGTCGTGCAGGATTCTTAGCAAAAATAGTAGCATTTGCTGCAATATTAGCAGCGGTACCACCAGCATGGAAAGTACGAAGTGTCAACTGAGTACCTGGCTCACCAATAGATTGTGCAGCAATAACACCAACAGCCTCACCTTTATGAACCATCATACTAGTTGCTAAGTTACGTCCATAACATTTAGCACAAACACCCTTCTTAGATTCACACGTAAGAACCGAGCGGATTTCCACCGATTCGATAGGAGAATCTTCAATAATCTTAGCTACATTTTCAGTAATCTCCTCACCACCAGAAACAATTAGTTTACCAGTAGTAGGATGTATAATATCATGTACAGAAACACGTCCAAGGATACGCTCACTTAGTGTAGCAATCACTTCGTCGTTATTCTTTAATGCAGTACATTCAAGTCCACGTAACGTTCCACAATCAGGTTCAGTAATGATTACATCATGAGAAACATCAACTAGACGACGGGTTAGATAACCAGCATCAGCTGTTTTCAACGCAGTATCGGCCAAACCTTTACGCGCACCGTGAGTAGAGATGAAATACTCCAACACAGACAATCCCTCTTTAAAGTTAGAAAGAATTGGATTCTCAATAATCTGATGTCCTTGTGCACCCGCTTTTTGAGGCTTAGCCATCAAACCACGCATACCCGAAAGTTGACGAATTTGCTCTTTAGATCCACGCGCTCCAGAATCAAGCATCATGTATACAGAGTTAAATCCTTGGTCATCAGTAGAGATGGTCTTCATTAAGATATTTGCTAACTTAGAGTTAACATGTGTCCAAACATCAATAACTTGATTATATCGTTCATTATCTGTAATGAAACCCATATTATAGTTACTCATAATCTGGTCAACCTCTTCGTTACCCTTCTTCACTAGTTCTACTTTCTCCTTAGGGATAATGATATCATTCAAGTTAAAGGATAAACCACCTTCAAAGGCCATCTTATAACCAAGATTCTTAATTCCATCTAAGAAGTCAGCTGCACGAGCAATACCCACGCGGTTAATAACCAAGCTAATAATATCACGTAACGATTTTTTAGAGATAATTTGATTGATAAAGCCTACCTCATCTGGTACAACTTCATTAACAATAACACGTCCAACAGACGTTTCTCTAATAATATCCACTAATTCGCCCTCTTCGTTAAGGTCTTTTACAAGAACTTTAACAGGAGAGTGTATATCCACCTTACCCTCATTATAAGCAATCATTGCTTCCTCTGGTCCGTAGAATGTTAATCCTTCGCCTAAAGCACCTTTTCTTAGCTTAGTAATATAGTAAAGTCCCAAAACCATATCTTGAGATGGTACGGTAATAGGAGCACCATTTGCAGGATTCAATATATTATGCGACTGAAGCATCAACATTTGTGCCTCCAAAACAGCTTCATTACCCAAAGGTAAATGAACAGCCATTTGGTCACCATCAAAATCGGCATTAAAGGCCGTACAAGCAAGTGGATGTAATTGAATAGCTTTACCCTCAATCATGATAGGTTGGAAAGCCTGAATACCTAAACGATGCAATGTTGGCGCACGGTTTAATAGAACAGGATGTCCGCGCATAACATACTCCAAAATATCCCAAATGATAGGCTCTTTTCTATCTACGATTTTCTTAGCAGATTTTACTGTTTTAACAATACCACGCTCAATCAACTTACGTATGATAAATGGTTTGTACAATTCAGCAGCCATTAATTTTGGAATACCACATTCACCCATCTTTAATTCAGGTCCTACAACAATTACAGAACGAGCAGAATAATCTACACGTTTACCCAATAAGTTCTGACGGAAACGACCTTGTTTACCTTTTAAGCTATCTGATAAAGATTTAAGAGGTCTGTTAGCATCTGTTTTAACAGCACTCGATTTACGAGAGTTATCAAACAAAGAATCAACAGATTCCTGAAGCATACGTTTCTCATTACGAAGAATCACTTCTGGAGCCTTAATCTCAATAAGACGTTTCAAACGGTTATTTCTGATAATAACACGACGATAAAGGTCATTCAAATCAGAAGTAGCAAAACGTCCACCATCAAGTGGAACTAACGGACGCAATTCAGGTGGTATAACAGGTACCACACGAACAATCATCCATTCAGGTTTATTTCTATTGCGAGAAGCACGGAACGCTTCAACAACTTGTAAGCGTTTTAGCGCTTCATTTTTACGTTGTTGAGAAGTATCGTTGTTAGCACTGTGTCTTAATTGGAACGATAATTTGTCCAAATCAATACGTGTTAACAATTCATAGATACCTTCAGCTCCCATTTTAGCAATAAACTTATTTGGGTCAGCATCATCCAAAGATTGATTCGTAGAAGGAAGATTCTCTAGGATATTGACATATTCCTCTTCCGACAATAGATCGAACATATTACAACCATCTTCAGCCTTAATACCAGGTTGAATAACGACGTAACGTTCGTAATATATAATAGAGTCTAATTTTTTAGTTGGTAATCCTAATAAATACCCAATTTTGTTAGGTAAAGAGCGGAAATACCAAATATGTGCAACAGGAGACACCAATTGAATGTGTCCCATGCGCTCACGTCTAACTTTCTTTTCGGTAACTTCCACACCACAACGGTCGCAGACAATACCTTTATAACGTATACGTTTATATTTACCGCAATGACATTCGTAATCTTTGGTTGGGCCAAAAATACGTTCGCAGAACAAGCCGTCACGTTCGGGTTTATAAGTACGATAATTAATGGTTTCAGGCTTTAAAACTTCACCACTAGAATTCTCTAAAATTTCCTCAGGAGATGATAATCCAATTGTTATTTTAGAGAAATTACTCTTTATCTTATTTTCTTTTCTAAAAGCCATATCTATATTTTCTATGTAAAGAGTTAATATTAATCCATACTAATGCTCAGACCCAAACCTCTTAGCTCATGTAATAAAACATTAAGCGATTCAGGAATACCTGGAGTAGGCATCGGTTCACCTTTAACAATTGCTTCATAAGCTTTTGAGCGACCAATCACGTCATCCGATTTGATAGTAAGGATCTCTTGAAGGATATGAGCAGCACCAAAGGCCTCTAGAGCCCAAACCTCCATTTCACCAAAACGTTGACCACCAAATTGAGCCTTACCACCAAGAGGTTGTTGTGTAATTAGTGAATAAGGTCCAATAGAACGCGCATGCATTTTATCTTCAACCATATGTCCCAATTTCAACATATATGTCACACCTACTGTTGCAGGTTGATCAAATTTCTTACCAGTACCTCCATCATATAGATAAGTCTTACCAAAGGAAGGAAGTCCAGCTTTTTCTGTCCATTCAGCGATATCTTCTAAAGAAGCACCATCAAAGATAGGAGTAGAGAATTTAGTGCCTAGTTTTTTACCAGCAGCACCCAAAACAGCTTCAAATATCTGTCCTAAGTTCATACGAGAAGGCACACCAAGTGGATTAAGAACAATATCAACAGGAGTACCATCTGCTAAGAAAGGCATATCTTCTTGGCGTACAATACGCGAAACAATACCTTTATTACCATGACGACCAGCCATTTTATCACCCACACCAATTTTACGTTTCTTAGCAATATAAACCTTGGCCATCTGAATAATACCTGCAGGCAATTCATCACCAATAGTAATTGCAAATTTCTTACGTTTTAACTCAGCATCTAACTCTTTGAATTTCTTCAAGAAGTTCATGATTAACGCATGAATCATATTGTTGATTCGTGCATCCTCCGTCCAGTCGTTTATATGAATAGTAGCATAGTCAAGCGCCTCTAAAGCTTCTCTTGTAAAAGGTTCTCCCTTAGCAATTACATAGGTATCTAAATAATCTGTCACACCAAGTGAAAGTTTATTTTCAGTCAACACCAATAGTTTATCCACGAGTATAGCCTTTAATCGAGCCTCTCTTGCACCAAAATCTTCATCAATCTTAGGTAGAAGAGCTTTACCAGCTTGTTTAGTTGTTCTTGTGTTAACCACACGAGAGAATAAACGTCTATCAATAACAACACCCTTCAATGATGGAGAAGCTTTTAAAGAAGCATCTTTTACATCACCAGCCTTGTCACCAAAAATAGCGCGTAATAATTTCTCCTCAGGAGAAGGATCAGACTCACCCTTAGGAGTAATCTTACCAATCATGATATCACCCGGTTGGATACAAGCTCCAATACGAATCACACCATTCTCATCTAAATCTTTTGTTGCTTCTTCGCTAACATTAGGTATATCAGAGGTAAACTCTTCCATACCACGTTTTGTTTCGCGCACCTCTAAAGAGTATTCTACAACATGCACAGAGGTCAATAAATCCTCTCTTACAACACGTTCATTAAGCACAATAGCATCCTCGTAGTTGTAACCTTTCCAAGGCATATAAGCCACTAAAAGATTCTTTCCAAGAGCTAATTCTCCTTTTTGTGTAGAATAACCTTCCGTTAAGATTTGTCCCTTCACTACTTTTTGTCCTTTTGAACAAATAGGTAAAAGGTCAATGGTCATACTTTGATTCGTACGTCTAAATTTAGGCAAGTTATATGTTTTCACGTCCGACTCAAAACTTACAAAGTCTTCATCCGCCGAGCGGTCATATTTAATAACAATGCTAGTAGCATCTACAAACTCAACCACACCATCACCTTCTGCGGTAATTTGCGTACGAGAATCGTCTACTAATTGTTTTTCAATACCAGTACCAACAATAGGAGCCTCTGTACGCAACAATGGTACAGCTTGACGCATCATGTTAGATCCCATCAAAGCACGGTTAGCATCATCATGCTCCAAGAAAGGAATCAAGGAAGCAGCAATAGAAGCAATCTGTTGTGGTGATACATCAATAAGTTGCACCTGTGCAGGTTCAACTACAGGATAATCAGCATCTTGACGAGCTTTAACTTTTTCTGTTATGAAATTTCCATCGGCATCCAGTTTAGCATTACCCTGAGCAATAATAAGGCTTTCCTCCTCCTCAGCTGTTAGATAACTAATACCGTTGTCCGACAAGTCAGCTTTACTGTTGGTTACCTCACGATAAGGAGTAACAATAAAGCCAAGGTCATTAATTTTAGCATACACACAAAGAGAAGAGATAAGACCAATATTAGGTCCCTCTGGTGTCTCAATAGGACAAAGTCGTCCGTAATGTGTGTAGTGAACGTCACGAACCTCAAAACCAGCTCTATCTCTAGATAGACCACCAGGTCCTAGGGCCGACAAGCGACGTTTATGTGTAATCTCAGCCAGTGGATTTGTTTGATCCATGAACTGTGATAAAGCATTGGTACCAAAGAATGAATTGATTACAGAAGAGATTGTCTTAGCATTAATCAAATCAATAGGTGTAAACACCTCATTATCGCGTACATTCATTCGCTCACGAATGGTACGAGACATTCTAGCAAGACCAACGGAGAATTGATTAGAAAGTTGTTCTCCAACAGTACGAACACGTCTGTTGCTCAGGTGGTCAATATCATCCACCGTAGCTTTTGAATTGATTAGCTCAATAAGATACTTAATAATCTCAATTATATCTTCTTTCGTTAAAACCTTCACATCCATTTCGGTGGAGAGGTTTAACTTTTTATTAATTCTGTATCTACCTACTTCGCCTAAGTCGTAACGTTTTTCAGAAAAGAAAAGATTGTTTATTACCTCACGCGCACTTGCATCATCAGCAGGGTCAGCATTTCTTAATTGGCGGTAGATATATAAAACAGCCTCTTTTTCAGAGTTACTAGGGTCTTTTTGTAGGGTATTGAAAATGATAGAGAAATCAGATTGGTTCACATCTTCTTTATGAAGTAAGATATGTTGCACTCCTGATTCAAGAATTTCATTAATATGGTCTTGTTCAAGAATGGTCTCACGGTCAATAATAACCTCGTTTCTTTCAATAGAAACCACCTCGCCTGTATCCTCATCCGCAAAATCTTCCACCCAAGTTTTCAAAACACGAGCAGCCAATTTTCTACCGAGAGCTTTTTTCAGACTAGTTTTATTGACCTTGATATCCTCAGCAAGATTAAATATCTCCAGAATATCTTTGTCATTTTCGAAACCAATAGCACGTAACAACGTGGTTACTGGTAATTTCTTTTTACGATCGATATACGCATACATCACATTGTTAATGTCTGTAGCAAACTCGATCCATGATCCTTTGAAAGGAATGATACGAGCAGAATATAACTTCGTACCATTAGTATGCACACTACTACCAAAGAAAACGCCTGGAGAACGATGTAATTGGGATACAATAACACGTTCAGCACCGTTTATGATAAAAGTAGCTTTGTCTGTCATATAAGGGATTGTCCCCAAGAAAACATCTTGGATAACAGTATCAAAATCCTCATGATCAGGATCAGTACAATATAATTTTAATTTTGCCTTTAAAGGAACGCTATATGTCAACCCACGATCTAAACATTCATCTATAGAATAGCGAGGAGGATCAACATAATAATCTAAAAACTCAAGAACAAAATTGTTCCTTGTATCAGCAATTGGAAAGTTTTCGGCAAAAACTTTGAACAGTCCCTCGTTTTTTCTTTGTTCAGGAGGAGTATCCAATTGAAGGAAGTCTTGGAATGACTTCAACTGCACTTCCAAAAAATCTGGATACGGCATTTGATGAGCAATAGAAGCAAAGTTAACTCGTTGATTTACAATATTTGAAGACATCAGCTAAAGAATTAGTAGAACTTAATTTTTAATATATGCGCAAAAAGGTTAAGAACCCTCTAAAGAGGATTCTTAACCGTGTACCTGTTAGCCAGGTAATTCTTTATTTAACTTCAACTTCAGCTCCAGCTTCTTCAAG
Organism: Bacteroidaceae bacterium; assembly: GCA_028707655.1. GTDB lineage: Bacteria > Bacteroidota > Bacteroidia > Bacteroidales > Bacteroidaceae > JAQWAN01. The sequence continues at coordinate 3,216 of JAQWAN010000024.1, read as the reverse complement.
TGAGCTTTTCAAAGCCTCAGCTTCGTCTTTAGCTAAACCTTCTTTAATTACGCTAGGTGCAGAGTCCACTAAATCTTTAGCCTCTTTCAAACCTAAACCACAGCATTCTTTCACTGCTTTAACCACTTTTAATTTTGCTGAACCAGCACCTTTCAACACTACGTCGAAAGCTGTTTTTTCCTCAGCGGCACCTGCAGCAGCAGGAGCAGCAGCAACAGCAACAGCTGCAGCAGCAGGTTCAATACCATATTCGTCTTTAAGGATAGTAGCAAGTTCGTTAACCTCTTTAACTGTCAAGTTAACTAATTGTTCTGCAAAAGCTTTTAAATCTGCCATTTTTGTATATTTTAATTGTTTGTTTTACGTTAAATTTATTAAGATCTTTCTTCCAGAGCTTTAAGTACTCCGTGAATGGTGTCTCCACCTGTTTGTAGAGCTGAAATAATGTTCTTAGCAGGTGATTGTAATAATCCAATAATTTCACCAATAAGTTCATTTTTGCTCTTGATACTAATTAGAGTATCTAATTGATCAGCACCCACATAGCAACATTCTTCTGCATAAGCAGCTTTCAGTCCTGGGATACCATCTTTAGCGATTTTCTTAAGAACTACAGCAGGCATGTTAGCGCTATTGCTAAACATAACAGCAGAAGAACCCTTTAAAGAATCGTATAGAGGAGAAAAATCTTGTTCAAGATTTTCGAGTGCTTTGTGAAGTAATGTATTCTTCACCACCATCAATTTCACATCACTTGCAAAACAAAGTCGTCTTAATTTACTTGTTGCAACAGCATCCATAGCTGTTAAGTCAACAATATAAAAATGACCAAACTCGTTTATAGTGTCAGAAATTTGATTGATTAGTATGTTTTTATCTTCCTTTCTCATTGTATCTCAAAGTTAGTTTTCATCAACAGATTTAGGATCAATCTTAATGCCCATACTCATGGTGCTAGAAAGATAAACACTCTTCATATATGTTCCCTTAGCAGCAGTTGGTCTCATCTTAAGCAACGTATTGATAAACAATCTAGCATTGTCAGCAATTTGCTCAGCAGTAAAAGATGTTTTACCAATAGATGTATGAACGATACCGCTCTTATCTACCTTGAAATCAATTTTACCTTGTTTAACCTCTTTAACAGCTTTAGCAACATCCATAGTTACCGTACCACTTTTAGGATTTGGCATTAAACCACGAGGACCTAAAACGCGTCCAAGAGCACCAATTTTTCCCATGATAGATGGCATAGTGATAATTACATCAACGTCTGTCCAACCACTTTTAATCTTAGCGATATATTCGTCAAGACCAACATAGTCAGCACCAGCTTCTTTAGCAGCTTCCTCTGCATCAGGAGTACAAAGTACAAGAACGCGTACTTCTTTACCTGTTCCATGAGGCAACGATACAACACCTCTCACCATTTGATTTGCTTTACGAGGGTCAACACCCAAACGTACATCAAGATCTAAAGAGGCATCAAACTTCGTAAAAGAGATTTCTTTTACCAAAGCAGCAGCTTCTTTAAGTGAGTATGTTTTACCTGCTTCAATTTTCTGCAATGCTAACTTTTTATTCTTTGTCAGTTTACCCATTTTATTGAAGTATTAATTATTAGCGGGGAATTCCCCTTTAATAGTGATGCCCATGCTTCTTGCAGTACCAGCAACCATTCTCATAGCTGATTCAACAGTAAAGCAATTAAGGTCTATCAATTTGTCTTGAGCTACTGTGCGAACTTGTTCCCAAGTAAGCTCGGCAACCTTCGTACGATTAGACTCAGCAGAACCACTCTTCAATTTTGCAGCTTCTAACAATTGAACTGCAACAGGAGGAGTCTTAACGACAAAATCAAAAGTTTTATCAGCATAGACAGTAATGACAACAGGTAAAATTTTACCACCTTTGTCTTGGGTCCTGGCATTGAATTGTTTGCAAAAATCCATAATGTTCAATCCCTTCGAACCCAATGCAGGTCCAACGGGAGGAGATGGATTTGCCGCGCCTCCTTTAATCTGTAATTTGATTAGTCCAGCAACTTCTTTAGCCATTTTTTTAAATTTTATATATAAACACTAAACAAAAGAAAGAACACACCGTAACAAATGCGTCTATTCTTTTTCCACTTGCATAAAGCCTAGTTCCAGCGGTGTCTTGCGACCGAAGATTTTAACCATCACCTTCAATTTCTTCTTCTCTGTGTTAATCTCTTCGACAACACCAGTAAAGCCATTGAAAGGACCGTCACCAACTTTCACATTTTCACCAACAACAAAAGGAATTTCTAATTCTTCTGCACTTTCCAAAAGTTCATCCACTTTTCCAAGTATACGATTTACCTCAGATTGACGTAATGGTGTAGGATTTTGCACCCCACCCAAAAAGCCAATCACATTAGGTGTACTTCTCAAATGATGAAGTACCTCACCAACTAAAGCAGCCTCTACCAAGACATAACCTGGCAGGTAACTTCTTTCTTTGATGATACGTTTACCGTTTCTAATTTGATAAACTTTTTCAGTTGGAATCAAGATTTGAGACACATAATCTCCCAAGCTGCCATTACGCATGTCAGCCTCAAGAAATTCGCGTACTTTGTTCTCTTTTCCGCTGATAGCACGCAAAACGTACCATTTTTTTACATTTTCTGCCATCTTTATAACAAATTAAACAGGATAAATAAACTCCATCATGAATTTGAATACAGAATCCATAGCAAAAATTACTAATGATAATAGCAGGGAAGCATATAAAACCACTACTGCACTATTAGTAAGTTCTTTCTTGGTTGGCCATGTAACTTTATGAACAAGTTCATTGTAAGATTCCTTACAATATTTTACCATTCGATTTGACATATTTTTAAAATATTAGCACGGGAGGAGAGGCTCGAACTCCCGACACCCGGTTTTGGAGACCGGTGCTCTACCAACTGAGCTACTCCCGTAAAAAGTCAGTCTCTAATAAGAAATTAGAAACTGACTATATTTATGTGTATTAACCTACAATTTCAGTAATTTGACCAGCACCTACAGTACGTCCACCTTCACGGATAGCGAAACGAAGACCTACATTGATAGCAACTGGGTAAATCAACTCAACGTTGATAGTTACATTATCGCCTGGCATTACCATCTCTATTCCTTCAGGAAGAGTAATCTCACCTGTACAGTCCATAGTACGTAAATAGAATTGAGGACGATATTTGTT
>JAQWAN010000245.1 GCA_028707655.1 Bacteroidaceae bacterium | reverse complement strand
AAGAAAAATTTAGTACCATATAATGGCAATTTTATTTGACTGAAAGGGATGATAATTATGAGTGAATCTAAACTTATGAAACCACTTTTTATAGATGGTATATTTAATCGTAAAGGAAAGCATATTAGAGCAAAGTATGTTAGAACAATTACATATGAAAACAAAACATATCTTACATGTTCATCGCAGAGGGAGAGAGTAATGCCTTTGGATTATATTTTAACTCGTATTGGTGGGAGAGTCGCTGCATTACAGCTGCATCTTTTTCTATAACGATGGGCGCTACTGTGCTGGCATCTTGTGCCGTTTCTATGCGCTTACGTTCAATGGTGTGTGGATAATCGATGAGCAGTTGTAATAAGAAACGCGACATCTCTCCTGCATTGATACCATCGGGCGTGGTGTTATAGAGAATAGTAACGGTCTCGGCACGTTGTAGTAAACGATAGAAATAGTAGGCATATACGGCATTTTTATGTTCAATAGTTGTCATGCCAAATGCTTTCCTTAGGTTATAGGGTATAAAGGAGGCCGAATTGCTCGATTTAGGTAGCATCCCTTCGTTTACAGAGAGCAGTAGTAGATGTTTGAAATCTAGGTTTCGTGTTTCTAATACACCCATAATCTGCAATCCTATAACCGGTTCTCCATGAAAAGGTATGCTGGTAGTAGAGAGGACTCTTTTTAAGAGTAGCTTAAATGTTGCCGTATTGATGGTAAGTAGTTTCTCCTCCATCAATGTTTTAAAGCGCATCAAAGTGGTATATACCTTAAAGAGCGATTCTTGGTAGAGTTGTGTATAGATTAGCTCTTCATCGGTATGTAGGTCGTGTTGTGCTATTTGTTCTATTAACTGCAATAAACGGTTGCAGCGTTGCAACGAACTGCTATCGTGTGAAAAGGTGAGGGTTAACCAATCATCTTGACAGAGCTCGCTAGGGAGTGGATGCAATCGGTTTTTGGTGGTTAATTCGCGTTCCACGCGCTCGGCTGTTTCTACACTCAACTGCTGTGTATAGGGGTGACGTAGCACATTGAGTACCTCTTTTAAATGAAAGGTGCCATTTTTAGATGCATAAGCATCCATGAGGTCGAGTATGGTACAGGTATAACTAAAAGCAGGTGTTTGTGCCAACGGAAATCCCATGGTTACATTGGAGTGCTCCACACTGTTTGGCAGAGCGTGAATAACGGGTTGTAGTAAGCTCTCATTGCACAGAACAACGGCACAATCGGATTCTTTCTCCTCCTTTAGGGTAGTCATCCATTCTGGCAGATAACGTGCTTGTACGTTTTCTGTTGGAGCAGCTATATAACAAATCTTCTTTGGCTTATTTAGTTGGTCAAAATGTTCTGGCCCCAATTCCGAGGGAAAATCGGTTAGATTACGCTTAATAAATTCTCCGGCCTCGTGATTCTTATTGGTAAAATAGGCAATGTCATAATCCCAATAGAAGAGTGCTTTTCCCTTTTCTTGTACTAATTGAAAGAGGTGATGTTCTACCTTATTGAGAACATTAAATCCTACAAACACATATTTGTCATAGGGCAATTTGTCACAATCTAATTGGTCAATCACCTGTCGATAAAGCATACCTTCGTAGGCAATACCTTTGGCCACTAACTGTTTGTTATAGCGTTCATAGATGGTACCTAACACATTCCACAGATTTAAGAAATGATCTTTTAAATCGCTTCGCTCCTCTAGATTGACATGTTGGAAAAAGCGTTCTATAGCTTCACGCTCTTCTGGCGTTAGATAATCCATCTCTGGTAAGATGTTCTTTAACTCTTTTAGATTAGAGAATATTTGCTCTGGATTAACTAGGTTCTTATCTACATCGTCAAAATCGCTGATGAGTAATTCACCCCAGAAATAGAAACTGTCGAGTGACTCATCGCTACCGGTTACCTCTTTATAGATTTGGTAGAGTTCACAAACCAGTTGGATGCTATCCCCCTTTTTTAACGAAGAGAAACGTTGAAAGAGTTCACTTATACTGAGGTATGCACAAGACCATAATGGCCGGTCGGCTAGGTCGGCTAAATATTGATTAAAGAATAAGCTAGCTCGTTTATTGGGAAAAATAACGGCTACACGTGATAAATCGGTGTTGTATTTGGCGTAGAGATCTTCGGCTACTAGTTGTAAAAAAGTTTTCATGTTGCACATTTATTAATAAGTGACAGGGAGAATGAGTTGACGATAGACATACCATAAGTAACCTTCTACAGAGGTATAGCCCATTTGTTGGAGCAGATTGATGTACATCTTTACTTGTTCTTTATGTTCCTCTTTGGGTGTACCAAACTTAAAGTCGATGATAGAGACCTTTCCATCTTTTACCACTACACGGTCGGGACGTCTTTGTACTACTACACCATTTTCTTTATAGAGAATAGCACATTCATTAAAAAGCGTAAGCGGTGCAGTAAACCACTCTTTTGCTTGTGGATTGGTTAGGGCTTTTTCTGTGAAGAGTTGTAGTTTCTTTGCTCTATCCGCGTCGATAACCCCTTCAAAAAGAAGTTCTTTTACCGATTGTTCGATGTCGTCTGTTGTATGTATACCAGAAAAGAGTTGATGTAAGAGCTGTCCCTCGTTGATAAAACGATTGGCTTTTTCATCCATCTCTTCTCCCTTAATAAATGCCGCAGAACGGTTGGACTGTCTAAAAGAGATGGATGGAGGAAACGATGATAACCCAACGCAGATAGGTGTAGAGGGTTGTAGTAGTTTGTTTTGCACCTCTTCTACTACTTGCGACTGGGTAGAGGGACAAATGGCCCCCATTTCAATACCCCCTAAATCGCCTATCTCTCTGAACGGTAGTGCACTAGTGGTTAATAATTGTCTAATGGCTTCCTCTAAAAGGTTGGATACGGCATTTTTCTTATCGGCTCCGCCTAGTACAATCAGATTTTTCTTAGCACGTGTAAAGGCTACATAAATCAGATTCAGGTTATCAACCCACAGTTGCAATTGTTCTTTTTGGTAGTGTGGGGTGTAGATAGAATGAATCATGTTGCTAGAATAATCGATGGGTAGCAGATCGAGCTCGTTAAAGGGAGCAACTTCTGGTTGACACCAGACGAGTGTACTGGTTTCATTCTCTAGGTTCCAATCAAAATAGGGAATGATTACACTGTGTACCTCTAATCCCTTCGACTTATGAATGGACAGGATAC
>JAQWAN010000023.1 GCA_028707655.1 Bacteroidaceae bacterium | reverse complement strand
TATCGGTGCACGTAGTGTAGAGCAATTACAACCTGCCTTAGCATCGGTAGCAATTAATATGACACAAGAGCTACGAGAAGAGCTATCGGCCCTATCTATAGCTCCTGCATTGGCTACTGACAGAGCAGAAGAGGTATAGTAAACACTTCTTCCCTAGCTTCCTCGCTCAAAAAGGGATGAAAAAAGCATGCTAATATAGAACAAGAAAAAGGGCTTATCTCCTAGAGATAAGCCCTTCTTTTTTATAGGTTGTTATAAATAACAATTAGGAAGCATTTGTCTAAAATGGACTTATGCTACTTTGTTTAGTTTTTTGATAATAGAGAAGATGAACAGCGCAGAAAGTGTACAACAAAGAACAAGTACACCCCATACCATCCACAATGGAAGATGACCCCATAGATAACCTACTACAGAAACTAAGTAGTTACCAATAGCAGTGGCAGCAAACCAACATCCCATCATCGCTCCTTTATATTTGGGAGGAGCAACCTTAGAAACGAAGGATATTCCCATTGGAGATAATAACAATTCGGCAAAGGTTAATACTAAATAAGTAGATATCAACCAATTAGGAGAGACCAAAGAACTGGTAGCTACTTCTGTAGCTCCTCCAATAGTAGGCGTTGGTAAGCCAAAGGAAGCAACGGCCAAGATAACAAATCCTGCTGCTGCTACAAACATACCTATACCAATTTTAACTGGAGCTTTAGGCTCTTTTTTCTTCTTTGCAAGGTAAGCAAAGATAGCCAATGAAACGGGTGTTAATGCTACTACAAAGAATGGGTTAAAGTGTTGGAAAATCTGTGGCAATACATGAATGGTTTCATCCATACCTAGGTAGAGTGCATAAGCACCTGCCAAAGAAGCAGCTAAGACGCCTCCTGAAATTATTTTTGTGTTTCTTTTCTTAGATTGAAACAACGAGAAGGTAGAGTAAACGGATACCAATAGTAATACTAAAGGCCATACATCAAAACCTAAACGAGAAATACCAGTTACAGAGTGTTGTGTATAATCACGTGCAAAGAAGGTCATGGTTAAACCATTTTGATGGAAGGCCATCCAGAAAAAGATAACCACTGCAAAGACGAGTAATAGCGCTACAATACGCTCCTTCGTTTCTGCTGGAGAGATCTCCTCCTCTTTTTTCTCCGCTGCTGATTTTACTTTTAATTTACCACCTTCTGCCTCTCTAAAGGTAGAACGAGTAGATACATAAATCAACATCGATAAGATAAGAGATAAACAGGCTATTCCAAATCCGTAATGATACGATTTAGATAGTTGCGCGTTATAAGCATGACAGAATTCGGCGTTTGTTCCGCTATAGTTCTGCTCTACTTTATTTTTTTCAACTTCTGCAGTAAGTTCTACTAATCTAGTATTTTCTGCACTTGCAGCCAATAGATCGGCTTCTGTTGCAAAATCTGCTGTTTTATCTAGATACTCATGCGCTAATGCAGGTATATTCGATTGATAGGTGAAATCCGCTTTATTCATCACATAACCTGTCATCTCTGCAGCAGCAGTAGGAGCAAAGAGTGCACCTAAGTTGATGGCCATATAGAATAAACTAAAAGCGGTGTCTCGTTTGTTACGATACTGAGGCGCATCGTACAGATTACCCACCATCACTTGTAAGTTACCTTTAAAGAATCCTGTACCACAAGAGATTAGAAAGAGGGAGGCATACATCAAATATTTAGACCATGTGTTTTCTACAGAAATTGGAACAGCTAAAAACAAATAACCTAAGAACATAACTATAATACCTGTAGTTACCATCTTTCCATATCCCATCTTGTCTGCAAGCATACCACCTACTAGCGGCATAAAATATACAAAGCCTAAAAAGACACCATAAACGGTGGAGGCCTCTGAGGCTGTAAATCCAAACTTAGCTTGTAAGAACAAGGTAAAAATGGCAAGCATTGTGTAATAACCAAATCGCTCACCTGTATTAGCCAAAGCTAATGCATATAACCCTTTGGGCTGATTGTCAAACATAATAGAAAAATTTTAGTTAATTAATAAACAATGTTTGCAAAGATACATTTTTATTACACTTTCCAAGGATAAAATATACTTTTTATATACGAATACAGAAAAGTGGTTAATTTTAGTTTTCTTCGTTACAATTCTGCTCGAAAAGTTCACGCAAGATGACGCGGTTTAACCTATCGGTTAACACTGGAGGATTCCTCTAAAAGAGGAGAAACAACACCATCTGTAAAGGTAATCAAATCGGTTGGAGCTATCTGAAGTTGCATACCTCTAACTCCAGCACTGACAAAGATGGTTGAATATTGCAGACAAGATGCATGAAAATAAGTAGGGAACTTTTTCTTCATGCCTATCGGACAACATGCACCACGAATATAACCGGTAGTGGCTAAGAGTTCTTTTAGAGGTAACAACTCGCATTTCTTATTGCCAGAGACTTTTGCTGCTCGTTTTAAATTGACCTCGGCTGCTCCGGGTACAACACAAACAATATGCTTTACTTTGTCGCCCTTGAGTAAGATCGTTTTGAACACCTGTGCTACATCTTCGCCTAAACTATCGGCCACATGTACTGCTCCTAAATCGAGTTCATCTACATCGTAAGGAACTAGCGCATAACTAATCTTTGCCGCATCTAGTAAACGGGCTACATTTGTTTTTGCTATTTTCTTTACCATAATCTACTCATTTATACCTAGTTCTTCGGCTAAAAAAGCGGAAGTATATCCTTTGTGTGAGGCAGCAACTTCTTGAGGAGTACCCGTAACAACTAGCTCTCCACCATTTTTGCCACCGCCAGGACCTATATCAATAATATGGTCGGCCATCTTGATAACATCTAAGTTATGTTCTATCACAAGTACCGTATTGCCTTTATCTACTAGACGATTTAAAACAGTCATCAACACACGGATATCTTCAAAATGAAGTCCGGTGGTAGGCTCATCTAAGACATAAAGGGTATGACCAGTATCCTTCTTAGCCAATTCGGTGGATAATTTAACACGTTGACTCTCGCCTCCTGAGAGTGTAGTAGAGGATTGTCCTAGTTTGATATAACCTAGGCCCACCTCTTGTATCACCTTAATCTTATTCAAGATATGGGGTATCTTTTCAAAAAAGTCGACGGCTTGATTAATAGTCATATTCAATACATCCGCTATCGATTTACCTTTGAATTTTACTTCAAGTGTTTCGCGATTATACCGGCGACCGTGGCAACTCTCACAGGGGACATATACATCGGGCAGAAAGCTCATCTCAATGGTACGATACCCATTTCCTTTACAGGTCTCACAGCGACCGGCTTTTACATTAAACGAGAAACGTCCGGCTGCATAGCCACGCATCTTCGACTCGTTCAGATTGGCAAATAGGGAGCGTATATCTGTAAAGACACCGGTGTAAGTAGCTGGATTAGAACGAGGAGTACGGCCCAATGGTGTTTGGTCTACTTTGACCACTTTATCTAGGTGCTCTACACCTTCTATCGAGTCATAAGGTAGTGGGTCGATTAATGAGTGATAAAAAGTTTGAGATAAGATGGGTTGTAAGGTTCCATTTATCAAAGTAGATTTACCACTACCCGATACACCAGTAACGCAGATTAATTTACCTAAAGGAAATTCTACGGCAATCTTTTTCAGATTATTACCAGTAGCTCCTTTTAAGATTAAAGATTTGCCAGAACCTTCATGCATAGGCGAACAAGCATCTACTTTTATTTGACGACGCAGATAACGAGCCGTTAATGTATCGGATGCTAACATCTCTTTTGGTGTACCTGTAAAGACAATCTCGCCCCCCAATACACCTACTTTAGGTCCTAAATCGATAACATAGTCGGCCGATAACATCATATCCTTATCGTGTTCTACTACAATCACGGTGTTACCTAAATCGCGTAGTTTCTTAAGGGAATTAATCAGACGTATATTATCGCGTTGATGCAGACCAATACTGGGCTCATCTAAAATATACAACACATTAACAAGCTGTGAGCCTATCTGTGTGGCTAAACGAATACGTTGACTCTCTCCACCGGATAAAGAACGGGAGACACGATTTAGCGATAGGTAATCTAATCCTACATCAATTAGAAATTGTAAACGTGTACGAATCTCTTTTATAATCTCTGTTGCAATCTGCCGTTGTTTATCGGAAAGATAAGATTCTACATCTGTTAACCACGCATATAAATCGGTGATATCCATGCTAGCTAACTCGGAGATATTCTTATCATGTATCTTAAAACTTAGCGATTCTTTGTTTAGACGATTGCCTCCACATTCGGGACAAACAGTGGTTACAGCAAATTGCTCCGCCCATTTCTTAGCACTAGCCGAGGTTTCTTTATCCTGCATTAACTCGATATATTTTATGATTCCTTCATAGGTCACAAAATAATCGGAGGAGGATTTTATAAGAGAGGCTTTCAACTTAACACGTTCATCAGAGCCATACAGCACTTCGCGTATCAAATCTTCTGGCAATTTATGAATAGGGGTTTTGATAGAAAAGTCGTTTTGCTCTAGCAAAGCGGTTATCTGCCAAAAAATCATTGTATTGTGGTACTTGCCTAGGGGCATAATACCGCCCTCATAAATAGAGAGCTGACGGTCTGGAATAATCTTATCTAGGTCTATCTGATTGACTCTACCCAATCCTTTACAACGTGGACAAGCGCCTTTAGGAGAGTTAAACGAGAAATTATGGGGTGCGGGTTCACGATAAGAAAGACCGGTAACCGGACACATTAGTTGCTTGCTATAATGACGCACACTAAGGGTTTGTGCATTCAGAATAGACAACAATCCCTCACTTTGTTTTAACGCTATATTAATACTATCCCGTACTCGACCTTGCGACTCACTAGTCACCACCAGTTTATCAATCACGACCTCAATGGTGTGATTTTTATAACGGTCTAATTTCATAAAAGGTTTTACCTCTTGTACATCACCATCCACACGTACAGTAAGATAACCTTTTCTGCGGATACGTTCAAATAAATCGGAATAATGTCCCTTTCTATTATTCACCAAAGGGGCTAAGATATAGATTTTCTTGCCCAAATACTCAGACAAGATTAGCTCTAAAATCTGCTCCTCGGTATATTTTACCATCTTCTTACCAGAGAGATAAGAATAGGCTTCGCCTGCTCGTGCAAAGAGTAAACGGAGGTAATCATATATTTCAGTGGTAGTTCCTACGGTTGACCGTGGATTTCTATTGGTTGTTTTCTGTTCAATAGCAATAACAGGACTCAAGCCGGTTATTTTGTCAACATCGGGACGTTCTAAATTGCCTAAAAAGTTACGGGCATAAGCTGAAAATGTTTCTATGTATCTACGCTGTCCCTCTGCATATAGGGTATCGAAAGCTAACGACGATTTTCCACTTCCACTTAATCCTGTTATTACGGTTAAACTATTTCTAGGTATGGTAACATCTATATTTTTTAAATTGTGCATGCGTGCACCAAAGATCTCAATCTTTTCAATCTCTTCGCTCATATTTCTATTTTCTCATTCTTATATCACGGTGTAGTAGACGAATCAGTAAAGCCTTTTAAGACATTTATATCGCCTTTATGACTATACTTTACACCATCCGATCCAACCGCCTCAACCACTATAAAATAAACCCCATCAGCAACTGCTTTACCATGATAGAAGCCATCCCATCCTTTGTCGATGGTACTTAAATCCCATTGGTACATCTCTTTTCCCCAACGATTAAAAACAACGGCTTGAAACTTTACTAAAGATTGGTAGGTAACGGTGAATATATCATTAATGCCATCTCCATTGGGAGAGAAGGCGTTGGGTACATGTAATTTGGAAGTAGCTACTGTAATGGTCAGGGGGTCGGATGGACCAACAATGGTTTGTGTACCATCTTCATCGGTAAAGGTGACGGTTAACACCACACGATAGGTGCCAGATACATCAAAATTGAAGGTTGTTTCTTCTTCATATCTATTTAGAAATGAAGATTCCACTGGGTCCATATAAAACTGCCAGTCGCAATGACTAGACATACCTGCTGGTACATCCTGAAGTCCCGCTTCAAAACGTATACGCATTGGAGCAGAGCCAGAAAAAGACTCGCCAGACTGAAATGTTTCCTCACTGGCCACTCCATTCTCAGTCTCCACAATAGCCAATGGATTAACTTGTTGTGCTACCAAAGAAAAAGGAGCAATGAACAAGATAAAAAAGAGAAAAACGATGGAAAAAAGAGGTTTATACAGATTCATACGCTTAACGATTACGTTGATAAGAGATAAACTTCTCCTATCCTCCGCAAATTTAATGTTTCCAAACGAAATATTCACATTAATCGGCCTATAATTTCATAACATATAACAGATGTATCAACAACTTTTTCTTATCTTTGCGAGGTATAAACATTTTGACCCCTATAAAAAAATGAAAATAGTAAGATCCTTATCTATCCTACTCCTCTCGGTTTGTTTCTTCTCTTTGACTACTTTTGCTCAAAACACAACTAGCAAACAGCACTCCTATTTTTTACATACCATTAAAAAAGGAGAGAATATTTACTCGATTGCATCTATGTATCATGTGAGTCAACAAGATATATTACGTCTAAATCCCACTATCGAGAATAAGATTTTAGCGGGCAATTCACTACGTATTCCACATCAGGAGACAACGGATCAATCTAAGCGATTTCATACCATACAAGCAGGAGAAACGCTTTATCAGCTAACTCAAAAATATCAATTATCGGCACAAGCCATCTGCGAAGCCAACCCAGGACTTAGTGCTAGTAACTTTAAGGTAAACCAGGTTATAGCTATACCCACAGGAAAAAGAACAAGTCAAAAGCCTGTAAAGGTTGCTCCCAAAAAGGAGGAACCCGTAAAAGATGGAAAGCCACTTTGCAGAGAGATGCATAAGATAAAAAGACGAGATAAGGTAGCAAAGATTTGTAAAAAATATGGCATCACACCCGCTGAATTATACGCAGCTAATCCAGAAATAAGAAGTGGATTAAAAAAGGGCAAATATCTTTGTATCCCTTTTCATCAAGAGAAAAAGGCAGCTGCAGAAAAAAAGGTGGTGGTTAAAGCACCTACCAATGCAGAACTCTTTGGTCAATATCAAAAAAACCCCAAAAAGATTAATCGCATCCAAGCAGCTATTATACTACCATTCTTGCTCGACGATGAGTATGGTAGCAGAGAGGTTCCTCGCATGATGGAATATTATGAAGGCTGTCTAATTGCATTAGATAGTTTAAAGCAGGAGGGGGTTTCAGTAGATTTATACACCTACGATTCTGGGCCAGCAGATTCTACACTAACGCCTATCTTGTCTAAACCAGAAATGGAAAATATGGATATCATTTTTGGTCCATTGTACAGCAAACATATTGACGAGCTTGCTCATTTTGCAAAAAAGACAAAGACACGACTCGTTATTCCTTTTTCATCGAAAGATAGAAACGTGTTTTCTAATCCCTATATCTATATCATCAATACCCCACAATCGTATCTATACTCTGAGGTATATGAACATTTTACTAGACGCTTTACCAATGCGAATGTGATTTTTATAGAATCCTCGGATGATAAAAAAGAAAAACAGGAGTTCACAAATGGGCTAAAGGTTGAACTCGATAAGCTGAACATTCCCTATTGCACACTGCCTACCCAGGCTACTGACGAACAATATGTAGCATCGCTTATAGAAAACAAAGAGAATATTTTTATTCCCGTTTCAGCCTCAGAAGTGGCTATCACAGGTTTAATGCCACATATCACCTCCCTCATACAGACCTATCCCGACCTTTATATTCGTCTGTTTGGCTATCCAGAATGGCAAACCTATACAATGGAATATCTTTCTCTTTATTACGATATTGGTACTTTTTTCTATTCCTCTTTTTATACGAACCACCTCTACCCTAGTGCTAAACAATTTACATCACTCTACCGAAATTGGTATGGCAGAGAGATGATGAACACTTACCCCAAATTTGGTATGCTAGGCTTTGATGTGACCTATTATTTCCTAAAGGGGCTAAGTACCTTTGGCAATCATTTAGAGGATAATATCAATCGTATAAAGGTATCGCCAGTACAAACAGGATTCAAGTTTATTAGAGTAGACAATTGGGGCGGATTTGTAAACAAAAAAGAGTTCTTTATCAATTTTACACGTGATTTTGAAATTAAAAAACTAAATTTTGAATAATGTATAAACGAGCACTGGTCTACTTACTACTAATCATTAGCTGCCATACACTCCATGCACAATTGGGAGAGATGAAAAACAATTGGGCGGTTGGTGTTAATGGAGGAGTAGGAATGAATAAAGTTTCTTTTACCCCCTCTATTAAACAGAAAAGCTATAATACCCCTACTCTTGGCCTTACGGTTCGCTATATTTCAGAGAAATATTTCTCTATGATTTGTGGTACACAACTGGAACTAAACTTTACACAACGTGGATGGCAAGAGGATGATACAGAACGTGTCTACTCTTATAGTCGGAAGATGAACTATTTAGAGATCCCTTTTTTGTTTCATGCTGCTTTTGGTAAAGAAAAAAGAGGGGCACAGTTTTTCATCAATGCAGGACCGGAGATAAACCTCTTACTCAGTGAGAAAGAGGTGAAAAAAGGAGATTGGACGGATGTGAGCGGAGAGCAATATGGCAAATTGGTAGACAATCGATTTGACTATGGCATTATTGCAGGCGCAGGAGTGGAGATTAAAACAGGTGCCGGCAATTTCTTACTAGAGGGTAGATACTACTACGGTCTATCTGATTTCTATGAGAGCGGCAGCAGCAATTATTTTGACCGATCGGGACATACCACCATGACCATAAAAGCTACCTTCCTATTCGATTTAAGCCAATAGAACGAAACAAGAAGAGAACAAACAATGGTAAGCAGACACCTGCTACGAGATAAGCCCACCAAAACGTTATACCTATAACATGCAGTATCGGCCCTTCTGACAAACGAGTTAGAGGTAGCTGATAGAGAAGTAATATCCCAAAAGAGACGAGCTTAAAAGCCAACAGATGAAGGGTGAATACCCATAGGGTACGCTGCCCTACATAGCAGAAACAAGCTGCTAAAGAAGATCTAGATAGCAGAGCAGACCACCCAAGAAGGGTATAAATGCCGACTAATGAGGCTAGAAAATAAAGTGGCAACATAGTTGGAGAAAGGCCCAACATTCCGTTAGAAAATGGCTCCCCACAACAGTATACCCAAAGGCATAGAATAAAGGTGCTCAGTAAGAGGGAACTACCACCATGATAGAAAGATATTTGCATCTTTTTATACCGATAACCAAACAGATAATAGGCAGCAGCCAACAGGGTATGCGAATAAACGCCGATAGCAGGGCCCCATTTATCGACCAAGAGAGAGAGGCACAGCAATAACAGTAATACTCCCCACTCACCCCACTTATTCTTCCAGAGACTCCGGACAAAAGCAAGCAAGAAAAGGACTAAACAGGAGGCTATCAATAGATCTTTCAGAAACCAATAAACAGCAAGCAAAGGCTCTGTTACCGACATACGTGTAGCAGTCAGCAAAAAAGCATGCAGGGTTTCAGAAAGGGAATAGTCCACTTGATCTGCAGCATAAAAATGCCACTTTAAAAACAGATTATGAAGGAGAAGGAAGCAGGCAGAAAAGAGCAAAAAGGGAAGATAGAGCCGTTTTAACCGTTTCTTTAAGAACAATACTTTTTCTTTAAAATAGGTAGACGAGAAAAAATAGCCCGACAAAAAAAAGAATAAGGGCATATGAAAGCTATAAATCAGCTGGTGTATATAACCCTCTGGTAGCGCATGACCAAGCACAACAAGCACAATACCTATTGATTTGGCTACATCAACTATCACCTGCTTTTTCATACGTCTATATAAAAAAAAGCTGCATACCAATGGTAAGCAGCTTTAGTTCTATTTGGTTTAAATCATTAGCGAATTCTATCAGCTGCACGAACCATAGCTTCATCACGACCAATAGCACGAAGAGCTAAATACTGCAACACAAGTGCTACCAACGGTAGAGATAGGGCCCAAGAAAGGCTATAGGAGGCTTGATACTTTTCTTGTAAGATATAGGTAAAGAATAAAAACATCAAATAATATCCCACCAATAAGATACAGGAGAAAAGAGTCATTCGTATTTGTAGTATACGGTTGGTATATAAAAAGATAGTAGCCAACGAGATGATAGCAGTAAAAAGTAATAGAGCAAACATGCCCCAAGGAGCAAGGTCTCTACCTGCATCGTTAGGCAAATCAACACCTAAATTAGTAAAGATAAAGGTGGCACCATCAGCAGAAATAAACTGGCCAACAGGTAAAAAAATGGTGGTAAGCAATAGGGCAACTGCTATACCTAGATAAACGGATTGTATACGCTGTAACATAATAATTCTTCTGGATTAAAAAAGGCCGATTTTATGCAAAACGGCCTTTAGTTTATTTTAAGTCTTCTCAACTATAACACGTCTTCCTTCGCTGGATTTCTGTAATAGACCTTGTTTTCAATATACTCTTGCGTAGCTATCAAGGTTGATTTTGGTAATTTCTCATAAAAACGAGAAATCTCAATCTGCTCACGATTTTCAAATACCTCTTCTAGACTATCACTATAAGAAGCAAATTCTTGCAACTTCTTGGATAAATCTGTCTTGATCTCTGCTGCTACCTGATTAGAACGCTTGCCGATAATGGACACTGTTTCATATATATTCATCGTATCGGCACAGATTTCCATCATATTACGGGTGATGGTAGTAGTAGGAGCATTTGTTTTTTTGTAATCCATAATTCTGTTTTACTATTTAATCTTTAACTTTCTTTTTTGCTATCTCAAAAATCTTTTGCACTTCATCAGCATACTTTGTTTTAGGATATTCATTTATAAATGAATAGTACTCGTCCAATGTATCCCGAAAACGTTCCTCTTTTTTAGCAACTACACTGTTCCTTGCCATATCAAACTTAGCACGAAGAATTAAGAAAGATAAATCTTCTCTTCTCGCATTGGCATAAGGATATTCATTAATGGCGTTCTGAGCTGTTGTAATACAAGAGCGATAATTATTACCCATATAGTTACCTAAATCATAATACAATTTTGCAGCCTCATATTCTTTTTCTACCAACTTGTTCTGTAGATCTAAAAGGATATCATCGGCTTGTTTACGATATTTTGAATTGGGATAATAATCTATAAAAATTTGCATCTGCTGAATAGATTCATACGTTACCGATTGATCTAAAGCAGGCTCTGGAGAATCATTATAAAGTGCTAAGGCTGAACGAAATCTGGCCTCTTCACTATATTTTCCACGAGGATAGGTGGTGAAATAGGTGGTAAAATAACTAGAAGAATTGGTATAGTCGCCCTGCTCATAATAACACATGGCTAACATGTACAAAGACTCTTCTGCCTTATCGGTTCCTTTAAACACGGTGATAAGTTCTTCCAATAATGGGGCCGTCTTTGAATATTTCTGATTGACAAAGTATTCCTTTGCAGCTTCATACTTGTATTCGTAATCTGTGCTCTTTAATACACGACTGTACTCCATACACGAACTGAGTAGGAGCACTAATAGTACTAGGAATAGATTGTTTTTCTTCATGCTTATTTAAATAATGGTGCAAAATTACGGATATCTATTGAATCATGCAATTATTCCGGGTGATTTAATACTAATTAGTACGTACTTTTGCTAATTCTGGGTACAAATATAAACTATTTAAACGCTAAATAGAAGAAACACACAATGTTTTATGTAACTTTGTATTTAAATTTTATGTAAGCAATGGATTTTGAACTCATCTCTGATTATACTCCTACTGGAGACCAACCTGAAGCAATCAAACAACTTACGGCTGGTGTGCGCGATGGTATCCCAGCTCAAACGTTGTTGGGGGTAACGGGATCTGGAAAAACATTTACAATGGCAAATGTCATTAAGAATTGTAATAAACCAACCTTAATACTAAGTCATAACAAAACACTTGCTGCACAACTTTATTCGGAGTTTAAAAATTACTTCCCAAACAATGCAGTAGAATACTATGTTTCTTATTATGACTACTATCAACCAGAGGCCTATATGCCCTCTTCTGACACCTATATTGAAAAAGATTTAGCCATTAATGAAGAGATTGATAAACTCCGATTAGCTACCACCTCTTCGCTCCTATCGGGCAGAACAGATGTTGTGGTTATCTCCTCTGTATCTTGTATCTACGGTATGGGAAACCCATCTGATTTTTACAAGAATGTGATCCACATTGCACAGGGGGATAAGCTAGACCGAAATGTTTTTTTACGCCAACTCGTAGATAGTCTTTACAACCGAAACGACGTTAATCTAGTAAGGGGTAACTTTAGGGTAAAAGGGGAAACAGTGGATATCTCTCTGGCCTATACGGACCAAATTCTACGTGTGGTATTTTGGGGAGATGAGATTGAGGAGATAGCAGAAATTGACCCACTATCTGGAAGAAAAACAGGTAGCTTTACAGGCTATAAGATATATCCAGCCAATCTATTTATGACCACCAAAGAGAGTACGCTGCAAGCCATCCATCAGATTGAAGATGATTTAACGGCACAAGTACACTATTTTGAAGAAATGGGCAAATACTATGAGGCAAAACGGATTTATGAGCGGGTGACCTATGATATGGAGATGATGCGCGAATTGGGCCATTGCTCCGGTATTGAGAACTACTCTCGCTATTTTGATGGACGAGAAGAGGGTACACGGCCCTACTGTTTACTCGATTTCTTCCCAGATGATTTCTTGATGATTGTAGACGAGAGTCATGTAAGTATTCCACAGATTGGAGCGATGTATGGTGGAGATAAAGCCAGAAAAACAAACTTGGTAAATTATGGCTTTAGATTACCAGCTGCACTCGATAATCGGCCATTAAAATTTGAGGAGTTCGAAGCCATCACCCCACAAATTATATATGTTAGTGCCACCCCAGCTAATTACGAGTTACAAAAGAGTGAAGGCGTTATTGTAGAGCAGGTAATTCGCCCTACAGGACTGTTGGATCCGATTATAGAGATTAGACCAAGTATGAATCAGATTGATGATCTGATGGAGGAGATTCAAAAACGTATTGAACTAGGAGAACGAACCCTTGTAACGACACTAACCAAACGTATGGCAGAGGAACTCACTGAATATCTGCTGAACCATGCTATTCGTTGTAACTATATACATAGTGATGTAGATACATTGGAGCGTGTCAAAATTATGAATG
>JAQWAN010000244.1 GCA_028707655.1 Bacteroidaceae bacterium | reverse complement strand
ATCACATAGGGGCGTAGCATGGCATAGTCTGAACTTTCTGTCCCCTGTATGGCATAGGTGGTTTCTCTCTTATAGGTGGCATATCCCCATATCTTACGTTGATTAGGGAGTATCTTATATCCTTCTGTGTGTAGGGAATGTAGTAAAAAACCGCTACCATATTGCATCACTACTGGTTCTTTATCGTGTTGAAAGGAGCTCTTTACGGCAAGTTGTCCATAGGAAAAATCGTATTGATAAAAACGTAAAGCTGCATTGTTGTAAAAAGAATGAAGATATAGATTGGAGAGAGAAGAACGTTGTTTGGTTTTCTCTATTACATTGCTTTCCGCTTTTACCTCTATGATGGATAAAAGAAAGAGGCATCCTATACAGCTGATTACTTGTACCAGTAATTGATGCTTTATGGTGGGTTTTTTATACATTAGTTGTGAAATTTAAAGTAGGGATCTGCTATTTGTTCTGGTAAAAAATCGATAGCTGAATTGTTGGTGTCTTGTAAGAAATTATTGGGTAATGTTTTTCTACGTACACTCATTCCATAAGTTGTTTTAGAATCATTTATTTTGCCACAATAGGTATAGCTCTTATCCAGTGATGGGTGAATAGGTATCCATTGAAATTCAGATTCAACACTTAGATTTACAGCATCTACTATCCACGAATTGGGTAATCGATAACTCTCTTGATTCATGGTACGGTGAAAATCGCCGTTAACAAATTCGTAGGAATAGTTATATTTATAATTTTCTACATAATTCTCGGGAGTTACAGAAGCTGGAATCTGTGCAAGTGCATACGATTTATATCCCCGAGAATGTGGGGTCCAAATGCTGAGCGTGTAGCAATAGAGCTTGACTAAGTTGGGCGTCTCTGTGTCTACATCGGGATAATATGGATTATCATCGTACCACTCAAAATCGGCTTCTCTTTCGTCAAAAGAGTTGCTGTTTGCTTCTGTATGGTCTTTTGCTACATCTACAAGGAGAAGACTACCACCTGGTTCTACCCATATAGGTGTTCCTCTTGGTATCATGTAGAGTGCTCCAATAGCCATGTCTGAATCGATGATGTTTGGTGTGTATTCTCGCTTTGTTGTTGAGGAGAACTCACTCTCTGCAATGGCTAAGCCCTGTGCATCTAAGGCCTCAGAACTGTTATTGTAGAGTCTAAAATATTTATCTGCACTATAGCTTTTCCCCTCTGGTGTAAGTGAACCTCGGAAGAATATTTCTGCTAGTACAAAGTTATGTTGTACTTCGTATAAGTAGGTAGAGATATCTAGTGTTGTTTTTTGTTGGATAACTTCAATGGATTGTAGTGTACCACATATTTGTCCTGTCTTTTCGTGGCCATCTGTTTGGTAGGTGATGTTGGCTGTGAGCGATAGATCGTATAATCCTTTTTTTACATTGAAGTGAACACTGCTGTCAATTGTATCGTTAAATGCAATATCTCTGGTTTGCATGGTGGTCTTGTCAGTTAGTTGAATAATTATCTTATTCATCTTTACGCCTTCCAAATTATCGGGAGGAGTACAAACAAGTCCGATATCTACATAGTTCAGTTCAACATTATCATCGTCGTTGCACGATGTAAAACCTGTTACACTACTGAGTAATAGAAGTGCTATTACCATTAAATTTTTTACGTTGTTCATTTTATTCTTTTTTATATTAAAACTTTAGTTTCATCTCCATTCCAAAATAGGGATTGGAGGTTCTTCGCACGGTATACGACCCCGATGTATAGGAGGGTAGATAATCTAGAATACGGTCTACAAAGAGAGAGACCTGCATTTTTTTACCAAAATCTTTAGATGCTTTTAGGTTGATATAGCCATAAAAAGGCTCTTTATTTTTACTAAAGAGTGAGCTGTCATACTGTTTTACTAGCCATTGGAGATAGGCATCTTTCTCACTTGCACTCGTATAGGGATGTGTTTGACCCTTATTATCGATATACGAGATAGGGTAGCCATCTTTATAGAGGCGTTGAGTACTGCTAAACCAAATGCACTCAAAAGTGCTGGATAGGTTTAGACCAATGCTTTTAAAATAGGTGTCAACAATAAAGTTGGTGTTTAATTGTTGCTTTTCGGAACCATCCGACCAGTTATATTTGCCCACATACTTATCGTTTACACTCGTTCCAAGAATAACTTGCGATGCGGTAAAATCGTACATGGGTTGACTGTTCTTATAGGTGGTGGATAGCCATGCCCCTGTTAATGTGATGCGTGTATGCAAGCTGCTAAAACGCGGTGTGAATCCTTGAAATTCAATGCCTTTTTTTCGTATCTCCGATCCGTTGACTAACTTTCCAAATCCACCAAGAATAGCGGTATTTGTATAGGCTAAATCTTCGAGTGCGGGACGATCGGTTAAGGTTTGACTATTTATACAAGATGTATCATATTTCTTATAGGAAAAAACAGCCACTTGATTCATATATCTAAACCCATCTGTCATCTTTTCTTGAAAATAGGTAATGGCTAGTCCCCCTTTTCTATAATTCAGATTTAATCGTACTTCCATTTTTTGATTTGTTGTAGGCTGTATGTCATACGGTGTTGTGTTGAGGGCATAGCTCTTTTGATTGATACGCCGATAGAGTGGGTTCTCATGGTAATAATTGAGTTGTAGGAAGTCGTAATATTTTGTTGCTGGATATAACTGACTAATAGATGGCATCATGGTTAGTTTTCCCACCCCAATGGTAATACTTGTTTGCAAAGGTTTGGAGGCTACTGTAAGTGTCGGTAGTTGCCATTGCAGGTTTACCCGTGGGTCAATATAGACTTTACCATGTAAGTTATAGTTTTCATTTACATTTAATAGGCTATTGCCCCGTAATCCTAAGAAGAGTATTAAACGATGATTGCATAGGGTTGTATTGAGCTTGTTTTCCATATAAAACGACCCTACACTTTTTCCCGGTATACTGTTGTAGCTGCGTGGACGGAGGGAGGTAGAGGGGTTGATAGGGCGTTTCACATCGTACACTTGTCCCTTTCCAAAATTCTTACTGTATCTCCATTCTGCTCCTACTTTCCAACTGTTTTTTATACTGTTAGTACCAATGCTTCCCTGTATCTCTAGCTGTGTTTGTGCGGTAAATGGTTTTCCATCTACGACCAAATGACTTACATATTTATAGGGTAAAATTTCAGCATCGTATACGCCAGCTTCGGTATGATAGGG
>JAQWAN010000243.1 GCA_028707655.1 Bacteroidaceae bacterium | reverse complement strand
CAAAGTATATCGAATAATCAACGGGAAAACAAACAGAATAATGAGCCCTGGGATATGGTACTTATTTATTCTGGAGGTGCCAATAGAGTTGATGGTTGGTTTGGGGGTAAATATTTGGACCCTTATATAATGTTAGAAAAAGAAGATGGAACTTTCGATTGGCTTTTCGATGGTTTTCTCTTTTTAGAGATTAGGGATGGAGAAAAATCATTCTTTGGATCTCATGGTGAGAAACCTGCGAACAAAGAAGATTGGAAATCTTATGCAGATAAATTTTTCATGCCGGATTACAATATAACCGCTCTAAATAATCGTCTTGAAATGTACAAATCCAAAAATGGTGCGACCTCTCCTTTTAAAAAACGTAAGATTATTATAGGAATACCAGAAGCAAAAGAAGGACAAAAGGATTGGGGTGCTGTTGATGGAGAAAATTTGGATTTCGATGTGGAAGAAGACAGGATAGTTGCCTATAAATGGTTTATAGATTATGCTAAGAATCAATTCGACGCTCAAAATTATGGAAACGTAGAGCTCGTTGCTTTTTACTGGATACAAGAAGGAAAGAGAATCGAAAACACCATACTCGAGGTTTCAGAGTATATCCATTCTAAAGATTACTTGTTTTATTGGATACCTCACCTATTAGGAGCAAGTAACGTTGATAACAACTGGGAAGAATTAGGTTTTGACAGAGCATATTTACAACCAGGATATTTTTATAGAACTGACAAACACTATAATCGATTAGCAGAATCTTCTGAATTGGTCAAGAAGTATGGTTTTACTCCATATGTTGAATTTAGTCCTCAAGCTCTCAAACGTAGGAATAATTGGGGATACCGACTATATAATACTATTGACGTATTTAATGAACATGGCTTTTGGGACTCATATCCAGTTGGCTACTATCAAAGTTCTAGGGCATGGTACCAAATGTTTATATCTAAAAATAAAGAAGATAGAGATTTGTATTACAGGTTAGCAGAGATCATAGCAAGAAGACAAAAAGAATTTAATATCGAGTGATAGGTTCTTATTTTATAAAATGTAGTGAAGTGTTTTCTCACAAGCGGCAATTATTTCATATGTAATTTGTTAGTTATTTTTCTATCTAAATACTAAAAAACTGTCTATAGGGCTATCAATTAGTAGGGAAAGAGCAAATTGGTTTTCTTCCTACAATTATTTTAACCATAAATAGTGAAGATAATTACCTATGGCTAAGTAACTCTTTTTTTGTACTTTTGCACTTTAAAATCAGAGCTACACAATGAAATCCAGACAAGATTATGAGATAATGTCTCCTGCAGGCTCCTATGAATCGCTAATGGCGGCGATTCAGGGTGGGGCAGATTCAATTTACTTTGGTATAGAGGGGTTGAATATGCGTTCAAAGTCGTCTAATAACTTTACTATAGACGATTTGCACAAGATTGCTGCAATTTGTAAAGAGAATAATTTAAAAAGCTATCTTACAGTAAATACAATTATTTACAACAACGATATGGCGCTGATGCGCAAGGTTGTTGATGCTGCTAAAGAGGCAAATCTTTCTGCAATTATCGCTGCTGATGTTGCCGTTCTTATGTATGCCCGAAGTATTGGTGTGGAGGTGCATCTTTCTACTCAATTAAATATTACTAATACTGAGTCTCTTAAGTTTTATGCACAGTATGCCGATGTTGTGGTGTTGGCACGTGAGCTGAATCTCGATCAGGTTGCAGCCATTCACAAAGATATTGAGGAACAACAGATAAAAGGTCCCGGTGGTGAGCTCGTACAGATAGAGATGTTTGCTCATGGTGCTCTATGTATGGCTGTATCCGGTAAATGTTATCTTAGCTTGCATGAGAAGGATTTATCGGCAAACAGAGGTGCATGTAATCAGATATGTCGCAGAGGTTATATCGTTAAAGATAAAACAAGCGATATCGAGTTGGAGGTTGATAATGAGTATATTATGTCTCCAAAAGATCTCAAGACCATTCATTTTATGAATAAAATGCTGGATGCAGGAGTTAGAGTTTTTAAAATTGAAGGTCGTGCACGAGGTCCGGAGTACGTGCGCATAGTTACATCTTGTTATAGAGAAGCAATTGAGAGTTATTGTGATGGTTCTTTCACTCATGAGAAGATAGATGTTTGGAACGAGAAACTGTCAACAGTGTTTAATCGTGGCTTCTGGGATGGATATTACCTTGGTCAACGTCTTGGAGAGTGGACACACCGCTATGGGTCAGGTGCTACAAAGCGTAAAGTGTATGTGGGCAAGGCAATTAAACATTTTGGTAACCTTGGAGTTACTGAGTTTCTTGTGGAGACACAATCGGTAAAACCGGGTGACGAACTACTTATTACAGGTCCGACTACAGGAGCTGTCTTTATAACTGCTGAAGATATTAGAGTCGACTTAAAGTCAACAGATGAGGCCGTTAAAGGTGATTACTTTTCAATTAAAACTAATGAAAAGATTAGACCTAACGATCAGCTTTATAAAATGGTTGAGGCAAATCGTAGAGGTACAGCTCATGAAAGATGATTCTTATGTGAAACAATTTTATTACAAGTAATCATTAACTCAATCTGACTTTTCCTTTTTTTTGACGACAAAACATCATTAATACAGAAAAATTAAAACGACTTGTTTAGTACTATTAGTAGTCTGGCAAAAGGTTAGGGTTATCCTTAAACCATCCCGAATACATAAGATAGTTATTTGCAATTTTTTGATTCATCTCTTTCGATTGAGACGGGTCCACTTTCTTTACGAATTTAGCCGGCACTCCGGCATAGATGCTGCCCGGCTCTACTATTGTTCCACTAAGTACTACTGCTCCCGCAGCAATTATGGCCCCTTCGCCAACTACTGCATGATCGAGCACTATTGCTCCCATGCCTATTAGTGCGCCATCTTTAATTTCAGCACCATGAATTACTACGTTGTGACCAATGGATACATCATTGCCGATTATGGATACAGATTTTTGATATAAAGTGTGTATTACAGTGCCATCCTGAACATTAACACGATCGCCAATTCTTATTGAGTTTACATCACCACGTAACACGGCATTAAACCATATGCTACAGTCTTTACCTATTATTACATCGCCTATTACAGTGGCATTTTCTGCAAGATAGCAGTTGTCTCCTATTTCAGGGGTGAAGCCACGTACTGATTTTATAAGAGCCATAGTTTTAAAGTAAA
>JAQWAN010000242.1 GCA_028707655.1 Bacteroidaceae bacterium | reverse complement strand
ACTAAATTATGCTCAAAGGACGAGGATGTCTCGCGGTACCACCTTTGTTTCCACCTCATTGGCGGACACTTTCATCGACTCTGCCTTTTGGGCATCTTTATCAATCCTGTTATTCCTCCAGCTTGTTCGCCAGAAGATACATTGATTCGCTTCTCTCTTATGGCTACCCATACGGTGGAACAAATAGATATAGCTGTTGAAAAGCTATTAAAATGCTTTAAAGAATTAGATATTATCAAGTAAACAAAAACTTGTATCGCATATATAAAGAAGTAAATCTATTAAGATTTACTTCTTTTTTTTGTAGATATACTTATTAGTTACTGAAATAATATATCTTTGTATCTATTCAACATATAGAAATTACCTACAACTATGGGATTACTACTTTTTTATCTGTTTCTAGCACTTTTTGTATCTTTCTTATGTTCTATTCTAGAGGCTGTTTTGCTCTCTACACCTAGCACATTTGTAAACACAAAGGCCTTAGAGGGGAACCGTAGTGCCCTCATCTTAAAAAAATTCAAACAAAACATTGATAAGCCTCTCTCTGCTATCCTCTCCCTCAACACCATAGCTAACACAGTAGGAGCAGCAGGCGTAGGTGCACAAGCTAGAGTACTTGGCAATGAGTATGTGGGCATAGTGTCTGCTATTCTGACACTGCTCATATTAATCTTCTCGGAGATCATCCCGAAAACAATTGGAGCCTCTTATTGGAGAGTATTGGCACTACCTGCCACAAGTGTTATTCGCCTACTCATCACGATTTGTTACCCACTTGTTTGGATGTCAGAATTTATCACCAAAGCCATTACTAATAAATCAAAGAAAAATTCTATTAGTCGCGAAGAGATTAGTGCTATGCTAAATATTGGCGAAAAGGAGGGTACCTTCGAATCGAAAGAGAATAAGATTATTCAAAATATCATGCGTCTATCTGTTGTGAAAGCAAAAGAGATTATGACTCCTCGAACCGTTGTGGCAACTGCTTCAGAAGATATGACATTGAAGGAGTTCTATGCTAACAAATCGCTTTTACACTACTCCAGAATCCCCCTTTACTCTAACGATGAGGGCGAAAATATCACTGGATACATTCTTCGCCAACAGGTCTTTGAGCTTCTTGCAGCCGATAAGTTTGACATTTTACTTAAGGATATTAAACGACCAATTCAGATTTATGTGGATCTACAATCAATCACCTCTATATGGGAAGACCTATTAGCTAACAAGGAGCATATAGCATTAATAGTAGATGAATATGGTAGTTTTGTAGGTATTGTTACTATGGAAGATGTGATTGAGAGTCTATTAGGACTACAAATCCTAGATGAGAAAGATAGGATTACGAACATGCAAGAATATGCACGTAAACGTTGGGAGATACGAAAAGCAAAATACAACTATCTCTACGAAACAGAATCGCCCACTTATCCAAAAGAATAAGCAGGCGATTTTTGTGTTTTTTAGAAGAACAAACTATTTCATCTTACGCAAAACAAGTGCTGTTCTAGCTGGTATATACAACTTTAACCATTCTTTTTTCTCTTTCTTATAGAGCGGATCGGCTATGGTGAAATGTTTCACACTATCATCCGCTAATCCGTTACCACCATATAGCGTGCTATCGGTGTTTAGAATCACCTCATAGGTACCTGGTGCTACCAAGAATCCATAATCGGTAAACGATTTCATCGGATTGAAATTATAGACAAACACTAAGTCATCGCGTTTATACGCAAACACTTGATCCGAATCATTGTACCAAATCTTCACTAATTCTGAAGATTCAAAACCGGTAGCATCTCCCATCAAGTGCATTAATGCTCTATCAAAATCGGCTAGATAATGATATACTAATGTCTTATTATCTACAAGGTCCCATTGGCGACGTGCATATTTGTGCGACCAGCCATTGCCTTCACGTGGAAAATCGATCCATTCTGGGTGACCAAATTCATTGCCCATAAAATTCAAATAGCCACCATTTATTGTAGTAGCGGTAACCATTCTAATCATCTTATGAAGTGCCATACCTCTATTAACACGATAGTTCTCATCCCCTTTCCGCATATGCCAATACATATCGGCATCAATAAGTCGGAAAATCAATGTTTTATCGCCAACTAATGCTTGGTCATGACTCTCGGTATAAGAGATTGTTTTCTCATCTTTCCTTCTATTGGTCACCTCCCAAAGAATAGAAGATGGTTTCCAATCTTCATCAATTTTCTCTTTAATCAGTTTAATCCAATAATCTGGAATATTCATAGCTAGTCTATAGTCGAAACCATATCCACCCTCATCTACAGGAACAGCAAGACCAGGCATACCGGTCACCTCTTCAGCAATCGTTATAGCTTGAGGTTTAACAGCATGTATCAAACGATTAGCCAATGTTAAATAACAAATAGCATTTGCATCTTGATGTCCATTATAATACTCTTCGTAGTTAACAAACGATTCCTCTAATCCATGACTATAGTATAGCATGGAGGTTACACCATCAAATCTAAAGCCATCAAAGTTAAACTCTTCTAACCAATATTTGCAGTTAGAGAGTAAGAAATGGAGCACCTCATCTTTTCCATAGTCAAAGCAGAGAGAATCCCAAGCTGGATGAACACGTCGCTCCCCTTCTAAGAAATATTGAGAGGGGTCACCGGCAAAGTTACCAAGACCTTCTACTTCATTTTTTACAGCATGAGAATGCACAATATCCATAATCACAGCTATTCCCAATTCGTGTGCAGCCTCAATCAAATCTTTTAACTCTTCTGGCGTACCAAAACGAGAGGAGGGTGCAAAAAAGTTAGAAACATGATAACCAAAACTACCATAATATGGATGTTCCTGAACAGCCATCATCTGAATGCAGTTATAATTGGCTGCTGCAATTCGTGGTAATACCTTTTCTTTAAACTCTGTATAACTACCCACTTTTTCCTCTTGTTGTGCCATTCCTATGTGACATTCATAAATCAACAAAGGCGATTTTGAAGGCACAAAAGGTTTTCTCTTTGGCTGAACAAGTTGTTCTGGGTACCACACCTGGGCAGAAAAGATTTTCGTTACATCGTCTTGCACCACTCTATTGGCCCATGCAGGAATACGTTCCGCTTCGCCACCATTCCAAGCAACCTGCAGTTTGTAGAGATCTTCATGCTGCATAGCACTAAGTGGAAGTTCTATTTCCCATACACCATTAGCTAGTCTATTTAGTGCATACTTTGTCTCCTTTTTCCATTGAG
>JAQWAN010000241.1 GCA_028707655.1 Bacteroidaceae bacterium | reverse complement strand
TAGATGCACTCAAAGAGTTGGCACCTACCCTAGAGGATATGAAAAAGATTGTGCGTATGACCGATTTTTGTAAACACTCCGATATAGATCATGTGCCCGATCCCTACTATGGAGGAACAGGTGGCTTTGAACAGGTTATCGATATTGTAGAGGATGCCTGTGAGGGACTTATTTCTTCAATTCAGGATAACTAATACGGGTGTGATACATGGTCATCAATTTATGGGTGAACACCTCTTTTACATCGGCAATATCTCTAAAGGTGATGGGGCTATATTTAAAATAGCCCTCTTGTACCTGACTCTCAATAATCTTTTCTACTAACTCACGTATACTCTCTTCGGTGTATTCGGAGAGACTGCGAGAAGCGGCTTCTACGGAATCGGCCATCATTAAAATAGCGGTCTCTTTGCTAAAAGGATTGGGCCCTGGATAGGAGAAGGGCTCTTTGGCTACCTTTTCGTTGGGATGCTCATTCTGATAAGAGATATAGAAATATTTAGTTAATCCTTTGCCGTGATGGGTGCGGATAAAATCTTTAATCACTTCGGGTAGATTATTTTTCTCGGCCAATTTAATGCCATAGTCTACATGATCGATGATGATGTTGGCACTCTGTTGATAGTTTAATTGGTTGTGTGGATTAAAGCCAGTCTGGTTCTCCGTAAAAAAAGCGGGATTTCCTAATTTGCCAATATCGTGATAGAGGGCACCGGTACGTACCAGCTGACTGTTGGCGCCTATCTTCTTGGCTGCCTCGGCTGCTAGATTGGCCATCTGCATGGAGTGTTGAAAGGTGCCTGGTGCCTCTTCAGAAAGCTGCTGAAGGAGCTTGTTGTTAATGTTGGAGAGCTCTACTAATGTAACGTTTGAGGTGAAACGGAACATCTTCTCTAAAATAAATAATAGCGGATAGGTAAAGAGTAAGAAAACACCATTAATCAAGAAATAGATGTTCTCGCTCAGGTTGATATCTCCTAGATGTGTACTAGTGAGTAGACCAATGGAAATATCTAACAGGATGTAGCTACATACTATGATGCCTGCCGATTTGACCATCTGAGAACGTTGGGAGAGTTCTCGCAGCGTGAGAATAGCCACTAACCCTGCTACTATCTGTAAGAGGATAAACTCATAGGGGTGATTGAGCGCTAGAGAGGCAAGAAGGGTGGTAATCACTAACGACATGAACGCTGTACGAGAGTCTAAGAAGATGCAGACTATCATGGGTAACATGGCAAATGGAATGATGTATACGTGGAAAAAATGATAGCGTACCATCAGGGAGGTGAGTATGGTGAACCCTATAATTAGGGAGAAGACAAGCAAAAGGGAGCGTTTATGTTTGTAATATTCGGGCTGAAAGAGGTCGAGGTAAATCATAAAGCAGAAAATGAAAAGAGAGACAAATATAATTTGCCCTATTAATAGTAAATCCTGTTGTTGACTGGAGTCGCTATGCTGTTGATACTCGCTACGTAGGGAGTTGAGTATGCCGTAGGTATAGCTGTTGATAATTTCGCCTTGTGCTACTATCTTTTGACCACTTTGTACCATACCGGCATAAATGGAAACATCTTTCAAGACTTGCGCTTTCATCCCTTCGGTGGTAGCTGAATCGTACAGTAGCGAGGGGGTTAGGTAGTGCTGAAGTTGATAGGTTTGTAGACGCGAACGATAAACCATGGAGCTGTTGAGGCTCTTTAGGTAATTATAGGCCTCTAATGGGGTGTAGAGCTGGTCGATGGGGAGTAGCGTGGAGACTTTATTGGTTATTATTTTGATGCTTGTGAGGTGATTGTTCTTTAAATAATTGAGCTGTTCGTTGCTGATTATCCCTCTGTTATAGATCATTCGCAGCTCCTTTTCTAAGAGCTGTGTGTAGCTCTTTCCAATAGAATCGACGGTGCCATTGTTGGCCACATTACTAGTGAAGGCTGCTAATAAGCTGTCGCCTAGGACGATATTCTTGATGTAATAGGGCTGAAAATGGGTCAGAACACTGTCTTTTTCAGCTTGTATAATTGCTTCTTGGCGGTGGATAGGGAAATCAAATGGTGCTTGTAATAGCCCATAGCGCCAGGGCTTATTTAAATCGTATTGATAGTTGAAACTACCTTCGCGTGGTAAGAAATAGGTGATAAGACTAACGGTACAAATGAAAAATAGAAAACGCTTAATGTATTCTCTATAGTGGGCTTTATTTATTTTGGTTTCCATGATTCCATTATTTTTTCGCAAAGTACAAAAAAAAATCTTTTGATTCTTTTTTTTGAGGTTAAGAACTTACAATATTTATAACTTATGCGCTGATTCAAAAAAAATAACGTAATTTTGCCACAAATTGTATATGTATTAATTATGTTTGAAAAGAAAGTTAGAGTTCGTTTTGCGCCTAGTCCAACCGGACCACTACACATTGGTGGGGTGCGTACCGCTTTGTATAATTACTTGTTTGCTCGTAAAAATGGGGGTAAACTAATTTTTAGAATCGAAGATACCGATTCTAATCGATTTGTACCAGGTGCTGAGGCTTATATTATTGAGTCTTTTAAGTGGTTGGGTATTGCGTTTGATGAGGGCGTAAGCTTTGGAGGTGATAAAGGACCTTATCGTCAATCGGAACGGAAAGAAATTTATAAAAAATATGTGCAACAACTCTTAGCGAATGGCAAAGCATACATTGCTTTTGATACGCCCGATGAGTTGGCTGCTAAACGTGCGGAGATAGCTAATTTCCAATATGATGCTACCACACGTTTGTTGATGAGAAACGCTTTGGCATTGCCAAAAGAGGAGGTGGATAGATTGATTGCTGCAGGTACACAATATGTGGTTCGATTTAAAATAGAACCAGGTGTAGATGTACATGTACACGATATTATTCGTGGTGATGTGGTGATTAATTCTTCTGTGTTAGACGATAAGGTGTTATACAAATCGTCGGATGAATTGCCTACTTATCACTTGGCTAATATTGTGGATGATCATTTGATGGAGATTTCGCACGTGATTAGAGGAGAAGAGTGGTTACCTTCGGCTCCTTTACATGTGTTGCTGTATAAAGCTTTTGGATGGGAAGATGCAATTCCACAATTTGCACATCTCCCTCTATTGCTTAAACCGGAAGGTAATGGTAAACTGAGCAAACGCGATGGTGACCGTTTAGGTTTCCCTGTATTCCCTTTGGAATGGAAAGATCCTAAATCGGGAGAGATATCTTCTGGCTATCGTGAATCGGGGTATCAACCAGAG
>JAQWAN010000240.1 GCA_028707655.1 Bacteroidaceae bacterium | reverse complement strand
GTTCAGCTGATCAATTTTCTCGCGTTCATTCTTATCTGCATCCGAGTTAGCTTCCGCTTCCGCCTTCATCTTTTCAATCTCCTCTTTGCTTAAGCCACTTGAAGCCTCGATACGAATAGCCTGCTCTTTTCCTGTTGCTTTATGTTTTGCAGATACCTTTAAGATACCGTTTGCATCAATATCAAAAGAAACCTCGATTTGTGGAACACCACGACGAGCAGGAGCAATACCAGCCAAATTGAATTGACCAATAGATTTATTCTGCGTAGCCATTGGACGCTCACCTTGAAGCACATGGATAGTTTCTTCAGATTGGTTGTCAGCAGCAGTAGAGAACACTTCACTCTTCTTACATGGAATAGTAGTATTTGCTTCAATCAATTTAGTCATTACACCACCCATTGTTTCGATACCCATTGATAATGGAGTAACATCGAGCAATACAACACCTTTAATATCATCAGACAATACAGCACCCTGTACAGCAGCACCAACAGCAACCACCTCATCAGGATTTACACCCTTAGAAGGAGCTTTACCAAAGAAATCTTCTACTAATTTCTGCACAGCAGGCATACGAGAAGAACCACCTACTAAAATAACCTCATCAATATCTGCATTATTTAGAGAAGCATCTGCCATCGCTTTTTTACAAGGCTCTAAACAAGATTGAATCAAGTTATGTGCTAACGATTCAAATTTAGCACGAGATAATGTTTTTACTAAATGTTTTGGCACACCATCAACAGGCATGATATATGGTAAGTTAATCTCTGTAGAAGCAGAAGATGATAACTCAATCTTAGCTTTCTCTGCAGCTTCTTTCAAACGTTGTAGAGCCATAGGATCTTTGGATAAATCAGCACCCTCGTCGTTTTTAAACTCTTGTACTAACCATTCAATAATAACTTGGTCAAAGTCGTCACCACCTAAGTGTGTATCACCATTTGTAGAAAGAACTTCAAATACACCGCCACCAAACTCTAAGATAGAGATATCAAATGTTCCACCACCAAGGTCAAACACAGCAATCTTCATCTCTTTATCCGCTTTGTCAATACCATAAGCTAATGCAGCAGCAGTAGGCTCATTTACAATACGTTTCACCTCTAATCCAGCAATCTGTCCAGCCTCTTTTGTAGCTTGACGTTGTGAGTCAGAGAAATAAGCAGGAACAGTAATCACAGCTTCAGTAACCTCTTGTCCTAAATAATCTTCAGCTGTTTTCTTCATTTTTTGAAGAACCATTGCTGAGATTTCTTGAGGAGTATATAAACGGCCATCAATATCCACACGAGGTGTGTTATTGTCACCTTTTACCACTTTATAAGGAACACGTGCTGTTTCTTTTTTTACTTGGTCCCAATTCTCACCCATAAAACGTTTGATAGAGAATACAGTACGAGTAGAGTTCGTTATAGCTTGACGTTTAGCAGGATCACCTACTTTACGTTCGCCACCATCTACAAAAGCTACGATAGAAGGAGTTGTACGTTTTCCTTCGCTATTCGCAATAACAACAGGTTCGTTTCCTTCAAATACAGAAACACATGAGTTTGTTGTTCCTAAGTCAATTCCAATAATTTTTCCCATATTACTTTATTTTTATTTGTTTTGTTACTTACTTATTCGCTCTAGTCTGTCTCTCTAATAAAAAGGGTGCAGATACAAGAGCATTACGCTTTATCAAACTACAAACAGCGTGCCAAACATAAAATAAAAGCATTCATTTCCTAAAAAAAAATCTTTTAAAGGAAGAAATAGATTGTTTTATGGCAGTAATATGCCATCATGTCGATAAATGTTTATCTTTGCCACAAACAATATCTACCATGAAACTGCTGATTCGTCTACTCGCTTGCTCCCTATGCATTGTCTCTTTTATAACTTGTCAACAAGTTAAGAAGAAGGAGAAAAGCACTACCTCTAAAGTGCAAAACACCATACCTATTAAATATGCTAAAGGCTTTTCAATAACAACGTTTACACATTATACAAAGGTAACCGTATTCAACCCCTGGGATAAAAGTCAGGTCTATGCAGACTACTACTTAGTAAAGCAGGACAGCATCACCACGCCAAAAGATGGTTTAAAGATTAAAATTCCACTGAAAAACCTAGCTATTAATTCTTCCACACATATTGAGCCTCTACGTCTACTCGGAGAACTAAGCTGTGTGAATGGTGTATGCAATAAAGATTATATCTACAATCCCCAAATATTAGAGGGAATAAAAACAGATAAGATAAAAAATCTAGGCGACTCCTATAATACGAATATGGAGCAGCTTCTTTTATTACACCCTGCAGCATTTATGACCACGGCCTACAATGCCAAAGACGAGAACAATAAGCGACTAGAGCAAAGTGGGGTAAAAATTATCTACAACATTGAATGGCAAGAGACCAATTGTTTAGGACGAGCAGAATGGATGAAATTTATTGCAGCCTTCTTTGATAAATCGGCTCTTGCAGATTCCATCTTCAATGGCATTGAAAGCAACTACCAATTCTATCAAAAATTGGCTAAGAAAGCTACTATAAAGCCAACTATTATGTCCGGACAAGATTTTAGAGGAAACTGGACTATGCCAGCGGGCCAGAGTTTTAGTAATCAGCTATTTCAAGATGCTAATGTAAGCTACTATTATGCTAATACACCTCAAAAAGGAAGCATCTCCACCACAATAGAGGAAGCTTTAATTCATTTTCATGCCGCCGACATATGGGTTGGTGCACAAACAAACACATACAAAGAGCTATTAGCAACAAATGAAAAGTATAGCTTTTTCGCCCCTTTTCAGAGAAAAAAAGTTTTTAATTTTAATAAAAAAAGTACACCTACTGGCGGATGCGATTATTGGGAAAGTGGTGTTTCTCATCCAGATAGAATATTAGCCGACCTAATCAAGATAGCTCACCCCGAATTATTACCCAACTATCAAACCTATTATATACAACCATTACACTAATTGAACAGCTTTCTAAAAACCACCAACTATGTTATTATCTGCGCGCCATACACTTCTTTTTACGGGATTAATTATTCTATTAGTTATCTTTTTCTGCCTAGATTTAGTTTTCGGCAGCGTTTCACTCCCACTTAAAGAAGTCCTTCAAAACCTATTGGGCACTAGCAGTAATACCATTTACCATGAAATAATCTTTAACTATCGACTACCAAAAGCAATAACAGCCATTTTGGCAGGCTCGGCTCTTTCACTTGCAGGTGTATTGATGCAAACACTCTTTAGAAATCCACTTGCTGGC
>JAQWAN010000239.1 GCA_028707655.1 Bacteroidaceae bacterium | reverse complement strand
CTCGACGTAGAACGAACACTAGGTGCACAACTGACCGAGAACTTTGCCATGTCTCCTGCCTCCACCGTTAGCGGTCTCTATCTTGCCCATCCCTCCTCCTCCTATTTCTCTATCGGCGATATTCAAGAAGACCAGCTGCGCGACTATGCCCATCGCTCTCAACTTCCTCTCGCATTAGTGCGTAGTTATTTAAGAAAGATGTCCCTTTAACCTCCAATCCACTATCCCCATGAAAGTAATTGATTATATCCAACACGCCATCGCTACGAATACCACTCATTTCTCCTTCGAGCTTCTACCCCCACGTAAGGGTAATAGTATCTATAAAGTCTTTGCCACCATCGACCAGCTCAAGGAGTTCGACCCAAAGTATGTCAACATCACCTCCCATTGCGATGAAGTAATTTTCACGCCCTCTCCCGATGGCAGCTTTCAGAAAAAGATCACCAATAAACGTCCCGGTAGTGTTGCAGTGGCCGCTGCTATCCAGAGTAAATATAAGATAACCGTGGTGCCCCATGTTATCTGTCAAGGCTTTACCCCCGAGGAGACCGAGAACGCCCTAATCGACCTGAACTTCCTCGACATCCAAAACCTCCTCCTTTTGCGCGGCGATTCCTCCAAACGGCACGACTTCTCCGTAAGCGAAAAAGGGCATCAGCACACCAATGAGCTCATAGAGCAAGTCAACCAGATTAACCGAGGCGAATATCTCGATGGCACACGTACCGAGGCCTTTGAAACCCCCTTTTCGTTTGGCGTGGCTGGCTATCCCGAGAAGCATGAGGAGGCACCCAACCTCGACTCCGACATCTATTACCTGAAGCAAAAAGTAGATGCTGGTGCCGAATATATCGTCACCCAGATGTTTTTCG
Organism: Bacteroidaceae bacterium; assembly: GCA_028707655.1. Classification (GTDB taxonomy): domain Bacteria; phylum Bacteroidota; class Bacteroidia; order Bacteroidales; family Bacteroidaceae; genus JAQWAN01. Next base: position 2,412 of record JAQWAN010000239.1, on the reverse strand, counting down.
ACAATCAGAAATTCTTTGCTTTTGAGGAAAAGATACGTGCTGCAGGCATTACTGTGCCCCTTATACCCGGTATCAAGCCTATCACCTCTCTCACGCAGCTCAACCTACTGCCCCAAGTGTTCAAGGTAGATATCCCCGAGGCCCTAGCCGCAGAGGTGCGTAAATGCACCACCAATGCTGCTGTTAAGGAGCTCGGCATAGAGTGGGGTATTCAGCAGAGTAAAGAGCTTATCCAACATGGCGTACCCTCTCTACATTTCTACTCCTATATGGCCACTCCCTCCGTTCGTGCCATTGCCAAGGAGGTGTTTTAGGGGGCTCTTTTGCTCTCTTCTCTTATCTGCCATCTGCTATCGTTTAGTAGGTTGAGGCTTTCTGGCTTTTTGTAAAATATATAGCCCAATAAAGCACGCCCATTTTGTTCGTAAAATAAAGGTAGTTTTTGGGTGAATATATAGCTGTTTTTCCATTCAAATGGTGCTGTATTTTGCAAAGAATACAGCACTATTTGATTCAAAAAGGAGCTGTATTCTGAAAAGGGTATAAAAGAGGCCCAAAAAGAGGAAAACACAGGTGTGTTTTTTTGATTTTTGATTTTTTGAACAATTTCCACAATTGGATATGGAGGAGATGGTGGTGTATGTTTATGCGGTTGAGGCTGTTCTTATGGGAGGGGAGTAATTTTAAATTATTTGTCATCCTATTCTTTTAAAAAGATACTTTAAAAGTTCAAATAGCTGGGTTGACGCTTTAGATTATTTATTGAATAGATATAAATTGTACCCATTTGTAGAAGATATAAAGGATCTATTTGTAAATAATTTCAACTTCTTAGTAAAGAAAAATGCATAAGAGTTGAGCAGAGTAATGTGTTACATAGTAAGTGGCTGCGCTTATTTTAAAGGATACAAGAATCTAAATTGAACTATGGTACCAGTTATCGTTAAATGTACATGTTGAATCCTAACAAGGTTGCTTTTCGAAGTAACCTTGTTTTGCGTTTATCCTAATAGGATGTAAAATGCAAAATCTACACTATTAAATCTTGTGAGTTGCTTCGATATTTGGGTATATCATGGTTTTTTTATTCTTTTTGTTTTATATTTGTGTTAAAATGAAAAATATTTGAAAACATGAATAAAAAACATGCACATGACTGAAGGTTTACAATTAATTTGTGAAAATTAAACGTAAGCATATTATATTAAATCTTGAGCATTTATGAGTTTTATAACTCATAACTTAGAGCAAAAAATGATTTGTATTATATTCAAGAATGACTTAGATATACATCGATTAAAATAACAGAAATAGATACTTATATAACTTAAATTAGTGTAAAAGAATTAAAGAGCTTAGTGGCTGAAATATTAGAATGACACTAAAAAAATAATGAAGAGATAACATACAAATGATCGACTCTTTAAAAAAAAAGAGCTACAATTTTCCTTGTATACAAAACATCTCAGATTTTAGAGTTGAAGATAAATTTCTATTCTTAGAAAAAATAAAATTAGATAAATGGAGAATTATAACGAAATCTCTGAGTTCATTTGGAACATCAAAGAACACATCAGAGACGAATATGCAGAGAAAGATTATGAAGATGTAATACTTCCCTTTACTTTATTGAGGCGTATTGATTGTGTACTTGAAGGCTCGCACGACAATGTAGTTCAGGTATATAATAAATTTAAAGAGAGTGCCGCACCCGAAGTATTAGACAGCTTACTGAAACAGGCTTCGGGACAAAACTTTTATAATACTTCCGATTATACCCTTACCGGACTAACGAAAGATATCAACAACATTGGAATTAATTTCGATGCCTATCTCAAAGGTTTTAGCGAGAACATAAAAGACATTCTACTGAACTTTAGCGGTGGCCTAGAAAAAGGTCTCTCGCCTATTTATGAAACGTTATTGCGCAAAGGGCTTTTACTGATTGTTACCAAAGAGTTTGTATCGCCAAAAATCGATTTGCATCCCGACAAAGTGAGCAACCATGCTATGGGAACCATCTTCGAAATACTTATTCGTAAATCGAAGGAGACAAGCAATGAAAAGGCTGGACAGTATTTCACCCCGCGCGAAATTGTGCGCTTGATGGTGAATCTTGTATTTGCCAACGAAACCGACAAACTTAAAAAAGAAGGGGCAGGAATAAACATTTACGATCCTTGTTGTGGTACGGGTGGTATGCTTACTACCGCCAAGGATTATTTGCAGGAATCGGTAAACGAAAAACTCGATGTTTGGCTGTATGGACAAGAGATAAACGAGAAAACCTATGCCATTGCCAAATCCGACTTGCTTATAAAAGGCGAAGATGCTGAAAATATTAAGCACGGAAATACCATTACCAAAGATAAACACATAGGCAAATCGTTCAACTACATGCTTACTAATCCG
>JAQWAN010000238.1 GCA_028707655.1 Bacteroidaceae bacterium | reverse complement strand
GTTCTGTACGGATGCTGATGGGTTGGTTGTTATCGAGATAATAGGATAAGCGGGGCTCTACATAGAGATGCAGTTGCTTATAGACTTTACACGATAAGCCAATAGATAGATCGACAGACCATTGCAATCCTTTTACCGAATTGCTCTCCTGGAGCGTTTCTTGACTGCTATAGTTAAACCTAGATTGTTTCCAGCAAATACCTTTCTCTATCCTTCCACCTGCACTAGCATAGATTTTCCATTTATCCGACAGGCTCCAGATGCGATAGGTGAAATGGAGGGGGATACCTAGATAATGAAGGGTGGAGCGTACGGAGAAATACTCGTTTGTGGCATCGGTGTAGGAGGTGCGTAAACGACTATAACTAATTCCTGTGGCGATGCTAAATCGATGGTTGAGTTGCTTACTGACTAGGATGCCAACTGAAAAAGGAATGGCATAGGTTAGCTCTGAGATCTCTGTGGGATTGCTCAGTAAAACGGCGTTTTTCTCGAGTGGCGTTGTTGCCATAGTGGGACTGGCCATTAGGTTGCTTGCAAAATTAGTTTGTTTGCTCGTATTACTTCCATAGGAGGTAAAGGCTGCTGCTAAGCTCCATCTTCTGCTTTTTCTCTTTATGACTTCTCTAGTAGAAGAATAGTGTGCAGGAGGAAGATAGGTTTCAGAGGCTGTTGGACTTGCAGATGAAGTTGCTTCTTTGGCTTGCTCTGTTTTTGTTACAGGTGTGCTGGTTTTTTGCTTTACCGCTGAACCTGGAGCAAGATGTGTTGCACTTTTTTCTGTTGTCTGATGTGTGTCTGCTGACTTAGGTGTTGTGTGTAATTCACGGAGCATAGAGCGATTAACGGGGGTGTGTGTGGTGGCTGTATTCGTTCTTGGGGTTGTTGCTGGAGTGGCCATCGCTATGCTTTGCGCAATAATTGGCGTGCTAGAGATGGTGGTGGTAACACGTTTGGGCAGTGTATCCCCACTAACAGTTTGATCCGCCATAGATGGGTAATTGTTAGAAGAGGAGGGTAGTAATTGCACTAGTGCAAAGAGTAGAGCAATGCTAGCTGCTGCCACTGCTGTCCAAAGATAACGTTTACGAAAGCGTGGAGTAGGAGCTAGAATAGGTGAGGCAACAGGAGGAGTAAGTTGTTGTTGAATATTTTTCCAGCATTGTGCATCAACGGGTGTGGACAAGTCTTCTAGTTCATTTTTGAAATGATCAAATAGTGGGTCTTGTCCCTCGTGGTAACGGGAGGTGTTATCTGCTTTGCCCATAGTCTTGTCCAATAATAGTTAATACATCTTTTTGTAATAGTTGGCGAGCTCTCACCAATTGCGATTGGGAAGTTTTTTCCTGAATCTGCAGCTGCTCAGCAATTTCTGCATGCGAATAACCTTCCATAACATAGAGATTAAACACGGTACGATAACCCACTGGTAAACGATCGATACAGTGGAGTAAATCGGCTGTAGTCAAAGCACTTAGGATAGATGGATTGATTTCATCTGCCGTGTTCTCATCGATAGCTGCACTATCTTTGAGAACATCGTTTTGTCGCAGATATTCTAGAGAGGTGGTCACAAAAACACGTCGCATCCATCCTGCAAAAACACCTGTTCCGCTGTAGGTATGTATCTTGCTAAACACTTTAATAAATCCCTCTTGTAGCAGATCTTGTGCAAGACCTAAATCGCTTACATACCTACGGCAGACGCTCAACATCTTGGGTGCGTATCTGTTATACAGCTGTTCTTGCGATTTCGGATCGTTGTTTTTACATCCGATAATTAGGTCAGACTCCGTCATTAACTTCTTTATCGTTTATAGATGTATGCTGTGTTCATGCTGATGTAGTTGTTACACCTATCAATTCTTCACAAATGTCATGTAATATACTTTTTCTCCAGAAAAACCATCCATATCCCAAGTTCCTAGATAAGTGGTTTCGTCTTCGTTGGTACTTACATTGTGTTTCTTGAAACGGAACTGTACTAATACATTGGCACGTTTTTTACCATCCGAGTAACTAGTGGATGCACTGAAATCTGCTGGATAGATAGCTCTTAATTGTTCTAAACTACCTACGGCATAGAGTGCTTTATCGGTTGCTCCTTCTGCAGCTTCTTGTCCCTCTACTAATTGTACATCGATAATAATTTTGTTCTCATGCGTAACATCATTACCCTCTTTGTCAATCTGATTGTCGGCATCATAATAGAAATTAACTACGGTATTTAGAGCGGTCTCTTCTGCTGTTGTATAGGTAAAAAGCCATCTATCGTCTACATAACCGGTAGCAGAAAAAAGTACAACGTTTAACTCGGTGGTAGCTACTGGTGTGGTAGCGGGTGGTGTCATTATTTTGATAGCCGTTTGTGGAATGGGCGTCGTACTTAAGTTGGAAAACAGCGTCGTGTTATAAATCTGGTTCTGGTCGGCACCTCCTAATTCGTAAGAAACAAAGTAGCATTGATATTGTTCCAGTGTCTTAACCTCCGGACCGGTGATATACCCATTGCTAGTAGCAGCACATTTAATGTCGTTTACTGTTGTTACATATGCAAAATCGCGTTCCCTAGTGACGGTGTAATCTTCATTCTTTACACAAGATGCGAGTAGCATAACAGCAGCTAAACAAGCAGTGACTAATACATTTTTCTTCATAATACGTTGCATTTTTAATTTGTTTATTTTAAAGGTCTTCTATCTTAATAGATGATATCTGGTGGCAAAAGACTGCATGGCATCTTGTTTTTAACGTTAATTTAACAACTAATGTTCCCTGCAATGGCTCTACCTTTCTTATTGCTCTCTTTATCAAGCTCTTATTTGTGCTGTAAAAGTGTGATTTAGAATTTTAGTCAAAGATAAAAAATAACCATAGATATAGATAATTTATCGTTCCTTTAAAATAAATTATTTTTTGTAGTTTACTGTATAGCCTCTTTGTTGCGGTTGGTGATAATAGTGCTGTTTGTTCTTTACAAAAGCGCTATAAAAAAAAGAAGCGTGTGGAAAATTTTCTCCACACGCTTCTTTTTAGAACCCTAGGTATAAAATCCTAGGAGGGGATAACTCTACTAATAGTTGAGTTTTAAGGTTTTCTGATAGCCATCTTTACGGATCTGTACCAGATAGATACCAGGATATAAAGCATCCATTGGAAGGATTGTGTTACCACTAACCACGTCCGATTCAAAGAGCAATGCTCCTGTTGTGGTAAACAGACGTAGGGTATACGATTCGGCATCGGTGACAAAGGTTACTGCACCATCTGTTGTTTGTAGATAGCCC